>JBKHBA010000271.1:0-3828 GCA_046542595.1 Bacteroidales bacterium
CCTCGTCCCATTCCAGCAGGGGAAAATCCACAACCCACAGGGGGATGAATTTTTCAGGGTTGCGTAAACCAAGCCTGCTGCCCATTTCAAGACGCAGCTCCGATAATGCTGCAAGGGTATGCATACGTTCACCTGCCAGTACAAGCATTAGGTCGCCCGGATAAGCATCCATCACATCAGCCCACTTTTTCAGGTCTTCCTGGCTGAAAAACTTATCCACAGAGGACTTTAATGAGCCGTCATCATTATACTTAACATATATCAATCCCTTCGCCCCCACCTGGGGTTTCCTTACAAAATCCGTCAGGCCGTCAAGCTCCTTCCTCGAATAACCGGCACAGGAAGGGGCAATAATGCCACCAATATATTCTGATTCATCAAAGACCTTAAATCCACGGCCTTTTGCCGTACCCGTCAGTTCACTGATAGTCATGCCAAAGCGCATGTCGGGCTTATCCGTACCATATTCGGATAAGGCCTGTACATAGGGCATGCGGATAAAGCTGTCCTTTATGTCAATATCTTTTACTTCCCTGAAAAGATGCACTGCCAGTCCTTCAAAAGTATTCAATACATCCTCCTGCTCCACAAAAGACATCTCACAGTCTATCTGTGTAAATTCAGGCTGCCTGTCGGCCCGCAGGTCCTCATCCCTGAAGCATTTTACTATCTGAAAATATTTATCAAAGCCTGAAACCATAAGCAGCTGCTTGAATGTCTGGGGCGACTGCGGAAGGGCATAAAATTCACCCGGATGCATACGCGAAGGAACAACAAAGTCGCGCGCTCCCTCGGGTGTTGATTTAATAAGCACCGGTGTCTCTATCTCAATAAAACCCTGTGAATCAAGATAACTCCTTACCTCCCTGGCAACCCTGTGCCGGTGTAATATATTCTGCTTTACAGGCTCACGCCTGAGATCAAGGTAACGGTACTTCATCCTCAGCTCATCTCCCCCATCGGTATCTTTCTCAAGAGTAAAGGGAGGAGTAATGCTCTTATTCAGTATCCTTAGTGTATCAACAATAATTTCCACATCCCCGGTTGGCATCGCAGGGTTCTTATTGCTTCTCTCCTCCACGATACCTTCGGCACTGATAACATATTCCCTTCCCAGCGCCCTTGCTTCTGCACATAAGCCGGAATCTGTTTCCATATTGAAAACCAGCTGTGTCTTGCCATACCTGTCGCGCAAATCAATAAAGGTCATACCCCCCAGGTCGCGCGACTTATGGACCCACCCGCTTAATATTACCTTTTTGCCCTTATCAGACAGGTTTAATTCTCCGCAATTGTGTGTTCTGTACATAATGAAGCTTATAATTTTGAACAAAAATAGTTAAAACATCATAACACTGAAACGAAATGAAGCGGTCTGCAATATATTTCTGTTTTTAGTACTTTTACCAAAATTTTATTTTAAGACAGATGGCTATGGACTTACCTGATGACTTTTTTATGAAGGCTGCATTGATGGAAGCCGTGACTGCAATGGACAGGGGAGAGATACCCGTAGGTGCGGTTGTGGTATGTAATAATATGATCATTGCCCGTGCCCATAACCTGACTGAAACGCTTAATGACCCCACGGCCCATGCCGAGATGCAGGCCATAACGGCAGCCTGCGCACACCTTGGAGGCAAGTACCTGGACAAATGCAGCCTGTATGTCACCCTTGAACCCTGTGCCATGTGCGCCGGTGCATTATTCTGGAGCCGGACAGGGAAACTGGTTTATGGAGCAGCTGATGAGAAAAGAGGATACACAGTCACCGGCAAAAACATACTACATAAAAAAACAAGGGTGCTGCCTTCTGTTATGGAAAGTGAATGCAGCAGTATACTGAAGGATTTTTTCAAAACAAAAAGGCGGGATTTAACAGGTGATAATAATGAAGTCTCAAAAAATTAATTTAGGTTTGTAAAAAAATCCCCACGATGACATTTGACAACAGCAAAACCATTATAAGACTCAGGCTCAGGCTATTTATTGCCACCCTTGTCATGCTGGTCTATGTCTTTGTGGTATACTACGGCAAGCAGTTACGTTTTCCCGTATTCGGGATAGAGGAATCACTTGCTACCTTTGTACTGACCACAGCTTACCTGTTGCTGGCATTTTTACCGCTCTTACTTAAATATAAATATATTTACTTTTCTGATGATGGCACAAGCATAATTTTCAGGTATTACTCGGTTGGCCTTTTCAGCGGAAACAAGAATTCGGTGGAAATACCAAAGGATGAGTTTGCAGGTTATAAGATCAAAAAACCTTTTCCCGGACTGGTAATCTCAATAATCCTGTACCGCAGGATGAGAAATAAGGTAGCAAGTTACTCACCTGTATATATCTCTTCACTATCAAAATCAGAAATCAGTAAAATAAAGAAAGCACTTAATAAATATAATCATAAGCAGTAATATCAGGCTTATGAGTTTAATCATTTTTTAACATCTTTTATAAGTACAAATTTGTAATCAAATGAACTCTTTATAAATAATTAAATCCTTAATAATAATGAACGTAGATATTATAATAAACAATCTCGAAAAAAAGCATCCCGGCGAGGTTGAATACCTTCAGGCTGTCAGGGAAGTTCTCGAATCAATCGAAGAAGTCTACACAGAAAATCCGCATTTTGAATCAGCCAATATAATCGAGAGGCTGATTGAGCCCGACAGGGTATTAACATTCAAGGTGCCCTGGGTTGATGACGATGGAAATGTACATGTTAATATTGGATACCGCGTACAATTCAATAATGCAATAGGTCCCTATAAAGGCGGTTTGCGTTTCCACCCCAGTGTGAACCTCAGTATACTTAAATTCCTGGGCTTTGAGCAGATATTCAAAAACTCACTTACCTCACTTCCTATGGGCGGTGGCAAAGGTGGGTCAGACTTCAACCCCAAGGGTAAGTCAGACGGAGAAATAATGAGGTTCTGCCAGTCATACATGCTGGAGCTGTGGCACTTCATAGGTCCTGATACCGATGTGCCGGCAGGCGATATAGGTGTAGGCAGTCGCGAGATCGGCTTTCTTTACGGTATGTATAAGAAACTGAAGCGCGAACATACGGGAGTACTTACAGGCAAAGGCATCAACTGGGGAGGATCCCTTATCCGTCCGGAAGCCACAGGTTTTGGCTGTGTATACTTTGCCAAGGAGATGCTGGCCACCCGTGGTGAGTCATTTAAAGGCAAAACAGTGGCTGTATCAGGCTTCGGCAATGTAGCCTGGGGAGCCGTTCAAAAAGTCAATGAACTGGGCGGCAAGGTGGTTACTCTCTCCGGTCCCGATGGCTACATCTATGACCCGGATGGCATAACAGCCGATAAGGTAGATTATATGCTGGAACTGAGAGCATCAAATGAAGATATAGTAAAACCCTATTCATACGAATACGAATCAGCACAGTTCCACGACGGCAAACGCCCATGGGAGGTTAAAGCGGATATCGCCCTTCCCTGCGCCACGCAGAACGAACTTGATGCGAAAGATGCACATGACCTGGTAAATAACGGTTGTATATGTGTATGCGAAGGAGCAAATATGCCCTGTACACCTGAGGCTATTGAGATATTACAGAAAAACAACATACTCTTTGCCCCGGGTAAAGCTGCTAATGCAGGCGGGGTAGCAACATCCGGACTCGAAATGTCACAAAACTCGATGAAGCTTCACTGGAGGACCAATGAGGTTGATGACAGGCTGAATGAAATAATGATCAATATCCATGAGGCCTGTGTAAGGCACGGTAAAACGGAAAACGGGTATATTGATTATGTAAGGGGAGCAAATATTGCAGGCTTCCTGAAGGTTGCAAAT
>JBKHBA010000272.1:0-3814 GCA_046542595.1 Bacteroidales bacterium
CCACGCACAGGCGGCAGGCACCTGTGGGACTCAGTTTACGGTGATAGCACAGGCCGGGAATGTCAATGCCGTTATCACGGGCAGCCTGCAGAAGGTTAGTGCCCTCTTTTACCCTGAAATTCTTACCATCGATTATTATGTTAACATCTTTCTTCATAAGCATAAAAAATAAAAGTATTACTGGAAGCGGTTTGCATAATACCTGTCGAGGCTTCTCAGTGGCAGTATGGGCGATTGGCCCAGCGGACAGAGGGATGTTCTGGCCATATATTCAGCTTCGGCTATCATTTCAGCCAGCAGTCTGCCACCACCGCCTTTGCCTTCATTATTATCATGTATAAGCCTCACCAGTTGCGACATGCCCACCCTGCACGGCACACGTTTACCACATGATTCATGTTTAAAAAATTCCATTATGGAAGCTGTCATTTCAGGTATTGACCGCTCATGGCCCAGCACTATCACAGCGCCTGAGCCGAGCACTGCTCCTTTCTCTTTCAGGCTGTCAAAACCCATTGGTGTATCCAGCACCGATGCATCCACAAAGGTGCCTGCAGCTCCCCCTGTCAGGGCCGCCTGGAATTCTATCCCCTCCTTCATGCCGCCAGCAAAATCATATATCAGCTCACGCAGTGTTATACCCATCTCCACCTCGAAGAAACCGGGATTGTTCACATCCCCGCTGATGGTGAATATTTTTGTACCCGGAGAATCTTCAGTGCCAAACTGCCTGTACCAGTCTGAGCCCTTCTCTATCACGGCAGGTATGGTTGCCAGAGTCTCAACATTATTGACCAGGGTAGGATAACCCTGGAATCCTTTCTCTGCCGGGAAGGGTGGCTTGATACGCGGATATCCCCTTTTGCCTTCAAGCGATTCGAGCAGTGTCAGCTCCTCACCGCAAAGGTAAGAACCTGCTCCCAGTCTTATATCAATATCTATGGAATATGAGCTGCCAAATATATTATTACCAAGGAATCCTTTTGCCCGTGCATCATTAAGAGCTTTCTCAAGCATGGCTATTGACCTGTAATATTCACCCCTGATATAAATATATGCCTTTGTGGCATTTATTGCATAAGCTGCTATTATCATCCCTTCAACAAGCCTGTGAGGATCATTTTCCATTATTATCCTGTCTTTCCATGTGCCCGGCTCCCCTTCATCCGCATTGCATATAAGGTATTTCTGTTCACACCTGAGGCAGGCCTCACTGGTAAACCTTTTTTTCATCCCGGTCGAAAAGCCAGCACCGCCGCGACCTCTCAGGCTGGAATCAACCATCTCATCTATTATCTCCACCGAGGTGCAGGCCAGGGCTTTCTCCGCTGCCTTATAACCACCTGAAGCCAGGTAATCATCTATGCTTCGGGGATCAATCAACCCCACATTCTTAAGAGTAATCCTTGTTTGCTCAGCCACTTTATTTGCTTTTATATTTATCGATAAGTGATACTATCCTTTCCTCGTCCAGCATACCATAAATCTTTTCATTTATCATCATCACCGGCGCTATATGGCACTGACCCAGACACTCCGTCAGCTCCAGTGTAAACAGTCTGTCTTCTGTTGTCTGCCCGGTATCAACCAAAAGAATTTTCTTCAGTATATCAACAACGTTAACCGAGCCTTTCATATCACATACCGGCGAATTGCAGGCCCTGATAATATACCTGCCCCTGGGCTTAACACTGAACATTGTGTAATATGTTGCCACCCCGTAAACATGGCTCAGCGTTGTGTTAAGATAAGATGCAGCTGACCTCAGGTCATCATCATCGAGGTAGTTATACGGGTTATTATCCTGCAGGGCATGTAATATACCCAGCATATTGTCATGGCCGGGACTGAATTGCTGAAGTATCTCAGTTCTTTTCATCTCTGATCATTATATATCACATTTGTGTTTTCTCTATTCTTATGGCACAGACCTTTGTCTCCGGTATCTTGGCTACAGGGTCCACCGCACATATTGTCAGCTCATTGGTACGGGCATCGGTAAAGTGGAATGTCAGCGAGGCCACACCCGCCGGGCATATACCTGTTACCTTGACTTTCACTTTTATATCACCACGCCTTGAGCTCACCGTCACCATTTCTCCCTCTGCCAGTCCCATCTTCTCAGCATCCACAGGGTTAAGCCTCAGGTATTCCGACCCTTCAATATCTTTCAGCCCGGCCACCCTTCCTGTCATTGTGCTGGTATGGTAATGATAGAGGCTTCTGTCTGTTGTAAGCAGCAGGGGG
Organism: Bacteroidales bacterium; assembly: GCA_046542595.1. GTDB lineage: Bacteria > Bacteroidota > Bacteroidia > Bacteroidales > VadinHA17 > UBA9300. The sequence continues at coordinate 2,248 of JBKHBA010000272.1, forward strand.
TATTCCTTATCAGGCAGCTCAACGGACACCTTGTAAAGCAATGGGAAGAGTTTGCCTTTACCATTGCTGCGGGCAAATTTCTCACCGTGCAGGTACCTGGTTCCCGGATGATTTATATCAGGACAGGGCCACTGCAGGCCTTCCTCTTCTATCCTTTCGAAGGTGATACCTGCATAGCTTGGTGTAAGGGTGTTTATTTCATCAAGTATATCTTCCGTCCTTTTATAATCAAACCCCGCAGCTCCCATCCTTTTAGCTATCTCTGCTGCTATCCACCAGTCGTCGCGCGCCTCACCCGGCGGGTCAACAGCCTTACGTACACGCTGAACCCTTCTTTCGGTATTGGTAAAGGTGCCGTCTTTCTCAGCAAAGGAGCAGGCTGGCAGTACGATATCAGCATATTTAGCCGTATCGGTCATAAAGATATCCTGTACAACAAAAAAATCGAGTTTGTCCAGTGCCCTTTTAACATGGTTGGCGTCGGCCTCGCTTATCACCGGGTTCTCACCTACCTGGTAAAGAGCTCTTATGTTTCCTTTCTCTATCTCAGTGAAATATTCGGTATGTGTCAGTCCGGGTTCCTTATCCAGCTCACAGCCCCATGCTTTCTCAAACTTACTGATGCTTGCCGGGTCACTTACATTCTGGTATCCCGGGTACACATTCGGCAGTCCGCCCATATCGCATGCACCCTGCACATTATTCTGTCCCCTGAGTGGATTAACACCTGATGACTCCCTGCCTATATTTCCGGTTACCAGGGCCAGGTTACTCACTGCCAGCACATTGTCTGTACCGTGACTGTGCTGTGTTATACCCATGGCATAGACAAGTGAAGCCGGGGTATTGGTGGCATAAAGCCTTGCAGCCTCAGTTATCTTTTCTGCAGGCACCCCTGTTATGTCCGATACAGATTCAAGACCATAGCCTTTCAGTGAATTCAGCAGCTCATCATAGCCTTCGCACCTGTCCTTTATAAATGACTCATCCTGCAGTCCTTCGTCAACGATCACCTTTATCATGCCCATCAGCAGCACCACATCGGTACCCGGGTAATGCTGCATAAAGACATCTGCAAAGCGGCACAGGTCTATCCTTTTGGGATTGGCAACAATTATTTTTGCCCCTTTTCTTTTAGCCTCCTTTATATGCAGGCCTATGATGGGGTGTGCCGCCGTGGTATTTGATCCTATGGAGAATATTGTTCGTGCAGAAGTAAATTCATCGATCGAATTTGTCATTGCCCCCGAGCCGAAACTCTGCAGGAGTCCGGATACAGTGGGCGCATGGCACAGCCTTGCACAATGGTCTATATTATTGGTGCCCATAACGGCACGGGTGAATTTCTGTATTACGTAATTATCCTCATTGGTAGCCTTGGCGGATGTGAGAGCAGCAAATTTACCCTTACGGTTTTCTGAGAATTTTTTTGCTATTATATCAAGGGCTTCATCCCATGATGCCTCGGTAAAACTTCCGTTCTTTCTTATAAGTGGTGAAGTCAGCCTGTCAGGATGATCAACGAAGGAGTATCCATAGCGGCCTTTAACGCATAACCTGCCTTTGT
>JBKHBA010000273.1:0-3774 GCA_046542595.1 Bacteroidales bacterium
AATGACTATTCGTGTATGGGAAAAATGATTGAAACGGATACGCAGAAAGAGCGTGCCGTGCTTGTAGGTATTTTATTGCCCGGGCAGAGTGAAGAAGAGTTGGATGAATATCTTAATGAGCTGGCTTTCCTGACAGATACAGCAGGGGCTGTGCCGGTGAAGACTTTTACCCAGAAACTGGACGCACCAAACCCAAAAACCTTTGTTGGCTCGGGGAAGATCGCCGAGGTTGGGAATTATGTTAGTGATAATGATATTGACCTGGTTATATTTGATGAAGAGCTGAGTCCCACCCAGCTCAGAAATATTGAAAAAGTGCTCCAGTGCAGGGTGCTTGACCGTACCAACCTGATACTCGATATTTTTGCCCGAAGGGCCCGGACGGCCCATGCAAAGGTACAGGTAGAGCTGGCACAATATGAATACCTGCTCCCCAGGCTAACCCGGATGTGGACCCACCTTGAACGGCAGAGGGGGGGGATAGGTATGCGTGGTCCGGGTGAAACGGAGATAGAGACAGACAGGCGTATAATACGTGATAAGATAGCCAGGCTTAAACAACAGCTGCAGAAAATAGACAAGCAGATGGTTGTGCAGCGTAAAAACAGGTCTAAGATGGTGCAGGTGGCACTGGTAGGTTATACCAATGTGGGGAAGTCGACGATCATGAACATGCTCAGCAAATCCGATGTGTTTGCCGAGAATAAACTTTTTGCCACCCTTGATACAACAGTGAGAAAAGTGGTGATTAAAAATTTGCCCTTTTTGCTCTCTGATACAGTTGGATTTATAAGGAAGTTGCCCCACGGCCTGGTGGAATCTTTCAAGTCTACTCTTGATGAGGTAAGGGAGGCAGATATCCTGTGCCATGTGGTTGATATCTCACACTCCAATTTTGAAGAGCAGATAGCCGTAGTGAATGAGACATTACGCGAACTGAAGGTTGATAACAGGAAAACAATAATGGTTTTTAATAAGATAGATGCTTTCAGACATAGGCAGAAGGATGAAGATGACCTCAGTCCTATGGATAAAGAGAACTACACCTTGGAAGAGCTGGGCCGCAGCTGGATGGCTGATAATAAGCATGCTGAAACAGTTTTTATCTCTGCAAAGGAAAAAACCAACCTGGAGGCTTTTAAAGAGCTCTTATATAATGAGGTTAAAAGAATCCATGAGAAAAGATATCCCTATAACGATTTTTTATACTGAAGCGGAGTATTTAAATTTTTAACAATACCTCTCCTGTCTGTATGGCATTGGTGGCAGCACCTTTACGAACATTATCTGCCACTATCCACAGATTTAGGGCCTTATCAGACGAATAGTCCTTTCTTATACGTCCGACGAAAACTTCATCCCTGCCTTCTGCCTCTACCGGCATGGGGTAAATATTCTCCGGGGGATTGTCCCTGACAATAACCCCCTCCGTGGAGTCCAGCAGATCCCTTATATCCTGCAGTTTATACTCTTTATTAAACTCCACGTTAACTGATTCGGAATGACCACCGGTTACAGGCACTCTTACCGCGGTGGCTGTTACCATAATGTTCTGATCATCAAGTATCTTCCTTGTCTCGTTAAGCAGCTTCATCTCCTCGAGGGTGTAGCCATTGTCCAGGAAGCTGTCGCAGTGAGGCAGGCAATTCATAAAAATGGGATGGGGATAAACCGTTTTTCCCTTTGTCCCTTTAACTTCATTTTCCAGTTGTTCAACGGCCTTCAGCCCTGTGCCGGTGACAGACTGGTATGTTGAAATAACAAGCCTTTTGATACCGTAGTTGCGGTGCAGCGGGGCCATTACCATTAACAGCTGTATGGTTGAGCAGTTTGGATTGGCAATGATCCTGTGGTCCTTCCTTAAGGCTGCAGCATTTATCTCGGGGATGATAAGCGGCACATCTTCATGCATACGCCAGGCAGATGAATTATCGATGACTGTTGTCCCATTATCTGCAAATACGGGAGCCCATTCTTTTGATACGCTGCCTCCGGCTGAGAAAAATGCAATATCAGGCTTCATATCAGCCGCCTGTGATGTATTTACAATCCTGTGCTTTTTACCCCTGAAAACAATATCCCTGCCTTCAGACCGGCTTGATGCCACAGGTATTAATTCAGATACCGGGAAATTGCGCTCTTCAAGAATACGCAGCATAGCCATACCCACTATGCCTGTAACACCTACCACTGCAACTTTCTTCATTGACATTTTTGATTTCTGAAAATAATTACTGAAATTTATAGAAATAATGCTGTAAAGATACGTTTTTAGCTGCTTTCATCAATTCGCTGCATGAGAAAAGTTATATTGCTGTTTTTATTTATACCGGGTATGGTATGTGCCCAGTTTGTCTGTGAGGATTTTGAATCAGGGTCAGGTTCTGCCTGGCTGCAGAACGGACAGGGAAGGTGGGAGACCGATTCATTATTACCTCTCAGCGGAAATTACTCATTACACCACAGCTATGATAACAGTGACCGTGGATGTGACCAGACGGGTATGATGATCAATGGCCTGCAGCCATCGATGGCAGAGACGGTATGGAGATTTAAGGTAAGGCATACCTATAACCCGTCCTCATACAATAACTGGTCTTACTTTCTTTTGTCTGACAGTCGGCCCGACGAAATGAAGCCCGGGGGAACAGTGTCGGGATACGCCCTGGGAGTCAACCTGAGCGGTTATGATGACACTCTCAGACTCTGGAAAGTTGTTAAGGGCGATGTGTCAGAGCTGATCTCAACATCGGTAAACTGGCAGGATGATATAGGTGTTGATTCAACTGCTTCATTATGCGTTACCAGGGATATTGACGGAACATGGAATGTGTATATCTTTAACGGTCAGCAGGACGTTAATATTGGCTCGGGAAGAGATAATGAACTGTTTTTCACTGCCTGGACAGGCATAATGTATAGCTATTCGTCCTCTCAGGACCGTAAATTATGGCTTGATGATATAATTATAGAGGGACATATCGAGGAAGACCACAGTGCACCGGTGGTTGATACAGCTTATTTCACCACTGATAATAATCTATACATTACCTTCGATGAGTCGCTGGCAGATATGCCGGACACTAAAAACTTTTTACTGATGCCCGGTGATCGTACACCTGAAAAGGTGAGTCCTTATGGTAATGCTTACCTGCTTGAGTTTGACGTGGCACTGAAAAACAAAATACATTACAGTTTGCGTATTACAGGTGTATGTGATATGCCTGGTAATTGCACGGATACCATTATTAATGATATATTGCTTGCATGGCCTGAATGGGGAGATATTGTGATTTCTGAAGTAATGTTTGATCCCGATCCCCCAGTCAGGCTGCCATGCAGTCAATACCTTGAGCTGTATAATCTCTCTGAATTTGAGTTCAGTGCCGGGGAATTAAAGCTGCAGGCAGGGGACAGGTCATATGAATTATCAGCTAGCCGGATAAAGCCGGGTGACTATCTGGTTATAGCATCTGAAGATGACATGCATGCTTTTTCAGGCTATGGAAAGGTGGCCAGCATTGATGCTCATTTAAGTATGAGAAGCCGGGAGCTGGTAGTGTTGAGAAACAGTAAAGATGATGTTCTTCACGGACTGGAATATGATAAGGACTGGTATAAGAACAGCTTAAAGAAAGAGGGAGGCTGGTCGCTGGAGATGATTGATAACGCTTATCCCTTTGCAGGCAGGGAAAACTGGACAGGATCGACTGATATCTCGGGCGGAACCCCCGGCAGGAGAAATTCCGTATCAAACGGCAATCCTGATGCTTA
>JBKHBA010000009.1:0-19973 GCA_046542595.1 Bacteroidales bacterium
CCCTGCCTGCCTGCACGTCCTCTCAGCTGGCGGTCTACACGTCTCGATTCATGCCTTTCCGTGCCTATTATTGCCAGTCCGCCTACCTCTCTTACTTTCGGGGTCAGCTTAATATCCGTTCCTCTTCCGGCCATATTGGTAGCAATTGTAACGGCACCCTCCTGGCCTGCCTCTGCAACAATATCAGCTTCACGGGCATGCTTTTTGGCATTCAGCACATTATGCTTTATACCTTTCATGTTCAGCATCCTGCTTAAGAGTTCGGATATCTCCACCGAGGTGGTACCTACCAGTACAGGACGTCCTTTCCTGTTAAGCTCAAGTATCTCATCAATAGCCGCATTGAACTTCTCACGCCTGGTCTTGTAAACCATATCCTGAATGTCATCCCTGATAATAGGCTTATTGGTGGGAATAACCATTACATCCAGCTTATAGATATCCCAGAACTCACCTGCTTCTGTCTCGGCCGTACCAGTCATACCGGCCAGCTTATGGTACATGCGGAAATAGTTCTGCAATGTTATGGTGGCAAAGGTCTGGGTGGATGCTTCCACCTTAACCCTCTCTTTTGCTTCTATGGCCTGGTGCAGTCCGTCCGAATAACGGCGACCCTCCATGATCCTGCCTGTCTGCTCGTCAACTATCTTAACCTTATTATCAATAACCACATATTCAACATCCTTTTCAAAGAGTGTATATGCCTTGAGCAGCTGGTTCATGGTGTGTACACGTTCACTCTTAACAGAGAAATCCTGCAGCAGTTCATCCTTGGCCTTGAATTTCTCCTTCTCAGTCATCTCCGACTTTTCTATCTCGGCAATCTCGTTACCCACATCGGGTAAAACGAAGAAGCTGGCATTCTCCACCGAGGTGGATATCAGGTCAAGACCTTTTTCAGTAAGCTCAATGGAGTTATTCTTTTCATCTATAATAAAATAAAGGGCTTCCGTCACCTTCGGCATCTCCTTGCTGTTATTCTGCATATAGAAATTCTCAGTCTTCAGCAGCAGTGATTTCATCCCTTCCTCACTCAGAAATTTTATTATAGCGCTGTTTTTGGGAAGACCCTTAAATGCCCTGAGCAGCATAAAACCGCCCTTTTCCGTATCACCCTCATTAATAAGGCGCTTTGCATCTGCCAGCACCTGTGTGACCAGCTTTCTCTGTGCGCTCACCAGCTTTTCCACCATGGGCTTCAGCTCATCGAACTGCTGGGTGTCGCTTTTGGCTGTCGGACCTGATATTATCAGCGGTGTACGGGCATCATCGATAAGAACAGAATCGACCTCATCGACAATGGCATAATTATGTTTTCTCTGTACAAGGTCTTCAGGGTTAATTGACATATTATCCCTCAGGTAATCAAATCCGAATTCGTTATTGGTGCCAAAGGTTATATCAGCCATATAAGCTTTGCGGCGCGATGCCGAATTCGGTTCATGCTTATCAATACAGTCTACGGTAAGACCGTGAAACTCATAGATAGGCCCCATCCATTCAGCATCCCTGCGGGCGAGGTAATCGTTAACGGTCACAAGGTGCACGCCACGTCCTGTTATAGCATTCAGAAAAACCGGCAGGGTGGCAACCAGGGTCTTTCCTTCACCGGTGGCCATCTCTGCTATCCGTCCCTTATGCAGTGCCACACCTCCGATAAGCTGTACATCATAATGTACCATATCCCACACTATCTCGGTGCCTCCTGCTATCCACCTGTTTTTCCAGTATGCCTTATCTCCTTTTATAACAATACTGTCTCTCCCGGCCGCCAGGTCGCGGTCAAAATCGGTGGCAGTCACTTCCAGCTCTTCGTTATCATTAAAACGGCGTGCCGTCTCCTTCACTATGGCAAAAGCCTGTGGCAACAGCTCATCAAGGATTACCTCCAGCTTTTTGTCAATATTTTCCTCTATCCTGTCAATCTCATCAAACTTTTCTTCCTTGCTTACAATATCATCTTCAGCTGCGGCTTTCTTCCTCAACTCCTCTATCTGTGACTCCTCTTCCTTCAGTGATTCCCTGATCTTCTCTTTAAGCTTATATGTCAGTGAACGCAGTTCATCATTGCTGATTGAATCCAGTTTCTCAAATTCAGCCTTTACCATATCCGCAAAAGGTGTCATCTCCTTCAGGTCCCGCTCATACTTGTTACCAAGAAAAACACCCAGTACTTTATTTATTATACTCATCTTATTTACATTTCTTATTTTCCTCTTCCGCCATCAATATACCAATCATAGGACAAGCAACAAAATTAACTTGTTTTTCCGTATAATAAAAAGAAAGGCGAAGGCTTTTATCACAGTTATGAATATGCCTGTACCGGGGTCATCCCCCTTATCCCTGCACAGCATAAAAAAAAGGGATCCTCAACGGATCCCTGCTATGGCCCGGCCCTTTCATGTGATACTGCCTTTATTATTTTTTTGTATTCCCGGAAGTATACAAAGTCAGACCTTATATGTAGAGCCTTATTCTTCGCCTTCTTCTCCGGCTCTCATAGACATAATATCCCTGTCAAACATATAAAGGTTATGATCGCCCACAAGATTAAGCTTATCAATAATAGCCTGTGATGAAGACTCTTCTTCTACCTGTTCAGCCACGAACCACTGTAACCAGTTATTAGTAGCATAATCATTCTCTTTTACCGTCAGGGCCACAATTTCGTTTATACTTTCGGATATATACTTTTCATGCTCAAGCACCTGGTCAAACATAACTTTTAATCCATCAAAGTCCGCAGGCGGTTTGTCAAAGGAAGGAATAACAGCTTTGCCTTCCCTTTCGTTGATATATCTTATTATCTTAAGCATATGCATCTTCTCTTCCTCTGCCTGGGCATAAAGCCAATCGGCTACTCCACCGTAGCCCTTTGTCTCTGTCCATGAGGCCATAGCAAGATAGAGTATGGCACTGTATCCTTCTCGTTCAACCTGCCTGTTTAGCAGGTCTTCAATAGATTTTTTAAGCATTTTTAAATAATTTTTAAGGTTAAATAATATGGTTTATATAAATAACAAGTTCCTTATTCAATGGTTCACTCACGTGCTTATTAAGAATCCAGGGAACCTGTCAGCTTCTCAACTTCATCAATAAGATGATTGATATTGAAGGGTTTGGGAAAGACTGCATCCGCACCCAGGGTTCTGGCAATATCAAGATAATTTGAAGGGCCAATTTTGCCGCCGCCTGAGATTGCAATAATAAATAATTCAGGCTTTAACTTTTTCAGTTCCATAATAAGCCCTATACCATCCTGTTCAGGCATTAAGATATCAGTAATTACAAGATCAGTCATAACAGACTTAAACTTATTAACAGCCTCCCTGCCGTTTGATGCCTCAATTATTATATGGTTCCGCTTCTCCAGCGACTGCTTAAGCATTGTGCGCAGGTCCTCATTATCTTCCACCAGTAAAATTCCCGCCATAATATCTAGTTTAATTTATTCAGTATGTCTTTAAGTGTCAGCGGCTCATTAACTACCTCATAAGCATGCATCTCATCACTACGGACTTCATAGTCACCGGCTGTGCCCTGTTGACTGATTATAATTATTTTTTTTATCCCTGACCTGCCGCTATGTTTTTTAAAAAGAGAATGTATCTTATCATTGATAAGCCTCTCTCCTATAAATATCACATCAGCATCCTGCTTTCCATCTCCAATGATACTCTCTGCTTTCCGTGTCGTATAAGCCAGTGTCACATTATACCCTGAACGTTCAAGGGAAGGTGCCAGTATACGGGTAAGGTATACATTGTCATGCACTATCACTATGTTTTTCAAACCGTTGTTATCCTTCTTAAGCTCACCTTCCTGCTCTTCATATAATGGTATCCTCACAGTGAACACCGAGCCTTCTCCCTCATGGCTTTCCACATTTATTTCACCTCCCATTGCATTTACTATTCCATAGGACACGGCAAGGCCCATCCCCGTGCCCTTATCCACTTCCCTGGTTGTAAAAAAAGGCTCAAAGATCCTGTCTTTAACAGCAGGATCTATACCTGTCCCGGTATCCCCGAACACTATATCAACATATCTCTCACTACCGGTGCATGAGCAGGACAGGCTAACACTCAAAACACCGCCTTTATCCTCCATGGCCTGTATGGCATTGGTCATTATATTCATAAAAACCCTGAACAGCTGGGTTGGATCACCATGCACAAGCCCTTCAAACCCGCTGTAATCCTTTTTTAGACTTATACCCTCAGGCAAAGATGATATAATAAAATCCACTGCCTCCTCAAGTACCTTTACAGGCTCCACAGGCACATAATGAAGGTCATGCTGCTTACTAAACAGCAGCATCTGGTTTATTATATCACCGGCTTTGCGCACAGCCTTTATCTGGCTGCTCATATAATCCCAGACCGGCGATCCTTTCCCTGCCTCCTCCATAGTCATTTCTGAATATCCTGATATAGTTGTAAGAATGGTATTAAAATCATGAGCTATCCCTCCGGCCAGTGTTCCCAGTGTTTCAATGCGCTGTGCCCGGGAAAGTCTTCTTTCAAGTATCACTTCCCTTGTAATATCCTCAAGGGTTCCTTCTATAATATGACCACATCCGGTATCTTCCCTGACAAAACTGCTTACCCTTGTAAAGATCTCTTTGCCCCCTGCAGTAAACATCTGTACCCGGCTGAAGGTAGCGGTTTCGCCTGCCTCACCTGATCTTATATGCTCAAGAAAGCGATAATCCTTACTGGTAAATTCACTGAATCTCACCTGCAGCCCGCTCTTGTTTTCCAGCTCCAGGATATTATAGAATGTTTCATTGGCTTCAGTAATTAGCCCGTCACGCGTACAGGCAAAGACACCGAAAGGCAGCTGCTTTCCCAGGAAGCGGTGTTTTTGTTCTTTCTCACCTGCCCCCTGATCCCCGGCCTTATCATCCCCCAGGCTCCTGGTTTCAACAATAGCATAATTCTGTTTTGTATTACTGCTTTTAAAAGGTTTGTATGTCACTTCATAAAACCTGCCCCCTGTCCCTGAAATATCAAAGAATGACCTGTACTGTACTTTCTCTCCCTTAAGGCTGCGTTCAATATTATGCTGTATTTTTTCCCTGTATATCTTTCTTCCCCAAATTTCAGAGGGGCTCTTCCCTGTAAGTTCCTCCCTGCTCTTACAGAAATTGCGGCAAAAAGAATCATTTACTTTCTCATATTTGAACTCATTGTTGATAATACTGATCATTGAATCAGAATTATCAATCAAAAAATGCAGTATTTCTTCAGACAGCTTACTGGCCATTATCAGTCATAGTCAAGCCCGAACTCATCCTTTAATTTATCAAGGGCAGGATTTTTACGGGAAAGGTGTTTAAATTTCTCCTCATCGGTATAGGGTGTCTGCTCATCCTGTTTATCACTTACCATGGTCATAAACCGGATTTTCGAATTAGACAGTTCTCTGACAAGGTGTTTTATAAGATCCTGTTTATATTTCTGATCAAAATAATCTTTTTGTGCCTTATTGCTGAGTTGTAACACTATCCTGGTTTCATCCTCAATTTGAGGTTTCATAGCCTTTATTATGCTTGACATGCGCGGATTGCCGGACCTGATCCTGTCACCAAAACTATTCCATGCTTCAACAAGCTCCTCCTTACCGAATTTGTTATCAGCCGGGACACTATCATCCCTGCCATAATCATCAGCCTTCTCATCAACCTTTTCCACATTGTCCTTCTCCTGCTGTTTTTTCAGGTTGTCCCTGATAGAAAATGATCTTGATGCCTGTTCCTGCCTCTCTTCTGCCTTCACCGCCTCTCCGGCTGTCCTTTTTTCCCTTACTGTATTTGGCCCCGTTCCCGTTTTTGTGCCGGACACTGTTTCCGGACCGGTTCCTGTTTTTGTGCCGGACACTGTTTCCGGCCCTGCGTTTTTTCTTTTTCCGTAAGCTACATCATCCTGCCTGTCTTTTCCTGGACTGGCTGATCCGTCTCCACTGCCAGTGTCAGCATTCAGGACAGCCAGTCTTATCAGAGCCAGCTCCACATGCAGTTTTTGGTTCTTACTGGACTTAAAATTAATATCGGCAGCAGATAATATATCGAGTCCGCGATAAAGAAAAGCCAGCGGACATCTCAGTGTTTGTTCCCTGTATTTATCCCTTATTGCCGAGCCTGCCTCCACCAGCTTAAGAGTTGCCTCATCCTTGCATACAAGGAGGTTACGGAAATGACTGCTTAAGCCTGCAATAAAGTTATGGCCGTCAAAACCTTTCTCCAGAACATCATTAAATAGCAGCAGGGCGCTTGAAACATCACCTGACAGGAATGCATCCGTTGCCTTAAGGTAATACTCATAATCGAGTACGTTAAGGTTTTCAATTACATCGGCATAGGTGATTTTCTTGCCCGTATAGCTCACTATCTGGTCGAGTATTGACAGGGCATCCCTCATGGCACCGTCCGATTTTTGTGCGATTATCTGCAATGCTTCCTGCTCTACTTCAACACCTTCCCTGCCGGCAACAAACATCAGTCTTTTAACTATATCATCTATGGTTATCCTGTGAAAATCAAATATCTGGCACCTGGAAAGTATTGTGGGTATTATTTTCTGCTTCTCTGTTGTAGCCAGTATGAACACCGCATGAGGCGGCGGCTCTTCAAGTGTTTTCAGGAAAGCATTAAAGGCCGAGGTACTGAGCATATGTACCTCATCTATTATATATACCGAATATCGGCCAAGCTGGGGTGGTATTTTTACCTGGTCGGTAAGTGTCCTGATATCATCAACCTTATTATTGGAAGCAGCATCCAGTTCGTGTATATTATAAGACCTTGAACTGTCAAATGCCAGGCAGGATTCGCATTTGCCGCAGGCTTCCGTATCTTCACCAAGGTCCTGGCAGTTAATGGTTTTTGCCAGTATGCGTGCACAGGTAGTTTTTCCCACTCCCCTGGGTCCGCAGAAAAGATAGGCCTGGGCAAGGTGATTTGTCTTAATGGCATTTTTGAGCGTTGATGTGATGGCTTCCTGCCCGACAACGGTATCAAACTTAACAGGCCTGTATTTCCTTGCAGAAACAATAAAATTCTCCATTTTAAAAATTTATTTTGATGCACGACATATAAAATACAAATATAAGAAATAATGACATCCCTCTTCAGTTATTTAATCTATAATATATCAGTAAGATAATTGGATAATTTGAATAAATACTATATTTTTGCAGCCCGATTTTATTATATAATTATTTAAAAATTATTAAACTATGTTGAATCAGTATGAAACCGTTTTCATTGCAACTCCCGTTTTGTCTGAGGCCCAGATGAAGGAAGCGGTACAAAAGTTCAAGAAGATTATCACCGATAATGAAGGTGAGATCGTTCATGAAGAGAACTGGGGCCTGAGGAAGCTGGCCTATCCCATTCAGAAAAAGTCCACCGGCTTTTATTACCTGATAGAATTCAGGGGACCGGGTGAACTGGTAGAAAAACTTGAGATCCAATACAGGAGGGATGAGAGAGTAATCAGATTCCTTACCTTTAAGATGAACAAGTATGCAGTGAAATATGCAGAAAAGAAAAGAAAGCAGAAAGAAACAGAAAAAACCCAGGAGGACTAAATTATGGCACAGAACGAATCAGAAATCAGATATTTAACGCCCCCGACGGTAGAGATCAAGAAAAAGAAATACTGTCGTTTCAAGAAGAACAGGATCAAGTATGTTGATTACAAGGATCCCGAATTCCTTAAGAAATTCTTAAATGAGCAGGGCAAGATCCTGCCGAGAAGAATAACGGGTACATCACTCAAGTACCAGAGAAAAGTAGCCAAGTCGATTAAGAGAGCCCGTCATCTTGCCTTGCTACCATATGTAACTGATCTGTTAAAATAAAAAGAGGAGGAAATAGAAATGGATATCATACTTAAACAGGATGTCAGCGGACTGGGTGATAAGGACGAGATTGTATCGGTAAAAGACGGCTATGCTCGTAACTACCTTATACCTCAGGGACACGCCATACTGGCTACTGCATCAGCAAAAAAAGTTCATGAAGAGAACAGGCGCCAGCGTTCACATAAGGAAGAAAAGATAAAGCTGGAAGCCGGGGAAATGGCTCAGAAGCTTTCAGATGTTAAACTTACCATTGGTGCCAAAACAAGCAGCTCGGGTAAAATATTCGGGTCTGTAAATACCATACAGATAGCCGAAGCCCTGAAGAAGGAAGGTTTTGATATTGATCGCAAGAAGATAAGTATTGAAGGCGACCAGGTAAAAGAAGTAGGAAAATACAAGGCAATTGTCAAACTGCACAAAGAAGTTAAAGCAGAGATAGACTTTGATATTATAGCCGAGTAATACAATATATGCCAAAGGGAAAAGGGTGCCGGGTAATTGTCCGGCACCCTTTTTTCATTGTGCATTTTACAGGCTGTCTTCTTTTACCGGAGCTTTTCTCTGTTCAGGCCACCTGATTTTACTGAAACTTTTTCTTTGTCCGGGACACCTTATTTTACTGCAACTTTTTCTTTGTCCGGGACACCTTATTTTACTGCAACAGTTATTATCTCGATAAGTGCACCCAGGGGGAGTTCCTTAACTGCAAAGGCTGCCCGTGAAGGCTGGTTGTCAGTATAAAAACGTTCATATACAGCATTCATAGCCTTAAAATCTGACATATCAGACAGCATACATGTTGAACTCACAACATCATCAAAGCAATAGCCGGCTTCAGTCAGTATGGCCGAAATATTTTTCATAACCTGCTCTGTTTGTTCCTTTATGCCACCCTCAACAATTTTTCCGTTCCCGGGATCAACCGGTACCTGTCCGGATATATACAGGCTGCCGTTTATCTCAACAGCCTGGCTGTAAGGACCCAGGGCAGCAGGCGCTTTTGATGTATGGATAATTTTTTTCATAGATAATAATATTTATTAATTAATTGTCATGAAAATCTTTCCTTCGCTCATATTTAAGATCCTGCAATATACTGGCTTTAACACGTATGGTAAAATCCCAGCTTTTAAGGTAGCCGGTAGGTATCCAGTTAAAGCTCATCTCCCAGCAATGCAGATCACGCGATATGCCTATTCTTGTCATTGTTATATCCTTGCTGCGGAAATCATAACCCGTTGAATAGGTTAGAGCAAAATTCTTTGTGAGTGTAACATTACCGCTCATTGTCATATTCTGATTAATGGTCGGCTCATCCCTGTTCTTGGTATAATTAAGATTATATGCGACCCTCATGGTCCAGGGAACACTAAAATCGACATAACCATACTCATCATAAAAGCCTCCTGGTTCTGACTGCCTGCCCTTGTCTGAACCCGGATTGCCTGGCCCCGGCCCTCCAGCCTGCGAACCTGGTGGTGAGCTATCTGCCTGTCTGCCGGATGAGGACCCGCTCTTATTATCCCCGGCCGGCATAAAGGATTTTAATAATTTATTCAGCTCGAAATTAAGGCTAAGGTTAAAATTTGTCATTCGAAGGGGCCTCCTGCTGGCTGACCATTCACTTGTATTGATACGCCTGAACAATGAATCAGTTGCATATACATCAAAATTACCCCTTGTGGAAATACTGAGCTCCTCAAATAACCTGGTTCTCAATACCATGGACACGGGACTCCAGTTCAATGAATCAGCAAAGATATTATAAGATGTGTTCAGGCTGAGATTTTCAATTATTTTAACTTTTTTTTCGGTGTTGGTGGTATCGTTTTTTGGTCTGACCTTCGCTTCAATAATATTACTCAGGGAGAAATTAAGGTTTCCACTCTTTCGCGATAAGGAAGGGGTGCTGTAAATGCCATTCTCATATATTGAATACTCTTTTGTATTGCCTTCTTCATCAGCCTGAACCTCTCTGTACATATCCGAGGAAAGACCGTCCAGAACAGGAACAAAGGAAAAAGAAACAGAGGGTTTCATCACATGACGTATGGCAATTATTCGTGAACCGGGATTGGTAAACTGAAAGGTACCGAATATCTGGGGACTGTAGCTGGCGCTGACAGAAGGGTTTATTGCATGTCCGTAAAAGAAACCCTGCTCCTGCTCACTCACAACCGTGCTTACGGTATCATCCGCCTGCGGATCATAATAATCAGGATCCCACCTTTTTATGGTCCTTTCCGTAAAAAGCACTCCAGAGTACCTCAGGCTGGGTGAAATGGAAAAATTATTAAAAGGCCTGATGGGTACGCTTATGGGTATCTCATGCTGAAACCCGTTCTTCATATCTTCAAACATCTCGCTGCTGAACATCCTTTCGTCACTTGTTGATATCCTGTTATCCAGGTTAGCGTTATACTGCAGTTGCATCTCCTGCCACCATTTTGTTGTACCACCGGTATCAATGGCCTTTAAAGGATATACCCTTGACATACTAAAATTTATCCTTGGCAAATTAAGGTTCACTGTGCTTGAAGATGAGTTCTGACTGTGATTAAGGCTGGATGAGAAATTAAAAGGAGTGCCCGCCCATGTCTTTGTATAGCTTATGCTCGACTGCTTGGTTGTTCTTACATGGTCCTGTACATTATAGCTGTTTTCCCTGTCAAAACCCGAAGAGCTCATATTGACACTGGCGGAAAAACGTGTTCCGGGCTTTGCCTTCGCATCCTGGGAATGTGACCATCTTATAGAATAATTGCTGCTCTGCCTGTAATTCTCCAGACCTTTATAGCCTGTTACATTATTTGCATAATTAAGACTTAAATTACCATTGTATTTATACCGTTTCCTGTAATTGCTGGCAGCAGTGAGACGCCAGGTACCATTGGTGTACAGGTCTCCTGTAAACTGAAGATCCATATAATCACTTATAGCAAAATAATAACCCAGGTCCTTCAAAAAATACCCCCTGTTATTCTCCTCACCATATTTTGGTATAAGTATACCTGAAGCATACTCTTTTTGTACAGGAAAATAACCAAAAGGCAGTATAAGGGGCAGTGGAATATCTTCCAGAACCAGGTAAGCAGGTCCTGATACAATTTTCTCATCAGGTATGACTTTTGCTTTTGGCAGGCGGACATAAAAATGCGGATGAGGGGCATCGCATGTGGTGTACTTGCTGCCCTTGACATGCAATGATCCGTCATCATGGCGCTTGGTAACCTCACTGTGCAAAAAACCTTCCTCTTCTTCTGTCACAATATTTCTTATAATAGCCCTTTTAGTTTTAAAATTATAGGTAAGCGTGTCTGCCTTCAACTCTTCATCCCCGTCCTTAAACTGTGGAATATCCACAAGCGTGCCGGTTGAGTCAGTGCGTCCGTATGCATACACCTCTCCCTTATTAAGGTCAAGTACCATATAATAGGCTTTAAGGCTTATATTTCCATAAACAGCCGAGGCATTATTCACCATATACACCTTCTGCTCCCTCATATCATAATACTGGGTATCAACGGCACTGTACACTATTGGCATATCAACGGCATCAGGTGATATTGTTATCCGTCTTATTTTCGTGGTATCCACAGCTGCAGAGTCAATGCGCAAGGTATCCTGCATATAGGCAGCCGTATCCGTAACAGACAATAAGGAATCAGGAACCCTTTGAGTCTCCTGTCCGTACAGCATTGTTGATAAAAAAGCACTTATGAGGATAATATGTATCTTTTTCGCTGAAATAGTATATAAGTTTAGTACTATTTTTGTATTGTTGTTTTTAAACGGAGTAAAACTAATTAAAATCATCTTCATAGCATGAAGGGCAGGATTAAAAAATACAAACATTATACCATATTCAGCGGTGCCTGTTTTATATTACTGACAGCCGGTTTATTACTGCTTCTGCCTTCCGGTGTTAAAGCGGACAAACCACAGGAAAATGAATGGGTGGTTGTTATTGATGCCGGTCACGGAGGCAAAGATTCCGGTGCCCTGGGCAGGAAAAGCAGGGAAAAAGACATCACCCTGGCAATAGCACTGAAAACAGGGAAATATATTAATGAGTTGATGGAAGGCGTAAAGGTAATATACACAAGAGAAGATGATGAATTTGTAGAACTGTATAAAAGGGCCGAGACAGCCAATAAGGCAAAGGCTGATCTTTTTATTTCAATACATTGCAACGGTTTCAGGGATGGCAGGATAAGGGGCTCTGAAACATTTGTAATGGGTATACACAAAGACCAGGGCAACCTTGAAGTTGCCATGAAAGAGAACTCGGTGATAACACTTGAGGAAGATTATACAACGAGATACCAGGGCTATGATCCCAATTCATCCGAGTCCTTTATTATATTCTCACTGATGCAGAATATCTACCTTGAGCAGAGCCTCAATTTTGCCAATTATATACAGGACCAGTTCAGGACACGTGTGGGACTGAGCGACCGTGGTGTAAAGCAGGCAGGCTTGCTGGTACTATGGCAGACAACAATGCCAAGCGTGCTGGTGGAAGCAGGGTTTCTTACCAACTCGCAGGATGAACGCTTTCTTATGTCAGAGCAGGGACAGGATTACATTGCATCAGCCATTTTCAGGGCATTCAGGGATTACAAGCTGGCTATTGACCATAAAAGTGATTTCAGCACCCCCGGTGCACTCGAAGACAATAATGATGAAATATGGTTTATGGTACAGCTGGCTACATCATCCGAAAAAAAGGAAGAGATGCCGGAAGAGTTTATGGGGCTGGGAGAGATAACGGAGATAGTGTCAGGCAAATATTTTAAGTATGCCACCGGCAGTTACAGTACATACAGTGAAGCAGCCGAAAGAAGGAAGGAGCTGAGTTCCAGGTTTCCTGATGCTTTTGTGATAGCAGTCAGAAACAATGAAATCATTCCCCTGCAGGAGGCTATTGAACAAACACGGAGGAAATAATATGAAAAAATTATCAAAGGAGATTATTATAGGCCTGGCAGCTGTTTTAACCATTATTATTTTTATATGGCTGTTCAACTTTCTGAAAGGCAAGAACCTGTTCAGCAGCAACGACAACTATTATGCTGTTTACGAAGATATTGCAGGGCTTGAAGAATCAAGCCCGGTAGAGATCAACGGTTATAAAGCAGGTACCGTAAGAGATATAATGTTTATCAATGACGGTTCAGGTAAACTGCTTGTTAATATTGGCATCAACAATAATTATAAGCTGCCTGTGGGTACAATAGCGGAGATCACACCGGAAACAATGCTGGGAGGAAAGAAAATACGTCTCAGTATGGGTGAAAATGCCGTGTTTCACGATAAGGGTGATACAATAAAGTCGCGGCTTGACAGGGGTATAATAAACAGGCTGGATGACGAACTCTCACCACTGGTTCAAAGTACCGGTCCCTTAATATCATCTATTGACTCACTGCTGGTGGCACTAAACAGAATCTTCACGGCTGAGTTTGAAAAAAATATTACAGGGAGTTCGGAAAATATTGAAAATGCAACTTATAAACTGGATACTCTGATCGGCAATTCAGGTGATAATTTATCCAATATTATCACAAGGCTGGATAAGTTTACCGCCATGCTGGATAAAAATTCCGGAGCCTTTGATACAACAATAAATAGTATAACACAACTGACAGGCGAACTGTCAGAATCTGAAATCAAAAATTCAATCTATAATATTAATAAGGCAGCAAATGAAACGGCAATATTGCTTGAAAAAATAAATAATGGTGAAGGATCCGCAGGACTTTTATTCAATGACGACTCATTATATACCAGTTTAAGCATGAATCTTGAGCAATTAAACCTGCTGCTTGAAGATATTAAATCCAATCCGGGTCGATATGTCAACTTTTCCCTGTTCGGAAGAAAAAATAAATCCCCATAGCATGGGCTTTACAGCTGAGGAAAATTCATAACGAATATATAACTGGCTGATATACAGGGCGTTAATAATATAAAACTTTTTTTGTTTTTTAATCAGTTGAAAGCTAATGCCATAGAATTAAATTGAAAAAGTCAAGCAAAAAAATTTTTTTTTTTCATGTTTTTTTTTGCAAATATTGCTTCTGATTTTGACCTGTGTAAAAATTATTAACCACTAATCTACATGAACAAATCACATCATGAGGTATGGGAGGCCTGTCTCAGGATTATAAAGGATATTATACCATCGATTAGTTATAAGACATGGTTTGAGCCCATAGTGCCTCTGAGGCTTAAAAATAATGTTTTAACCATCCAGGTACCGAGCCCCTTCTTTTATGAATATCTGGAAGAACAGTATATTGACGTTCTGAGAAAGACCCTCAGGAGAGAAGTTGGCAATGATGCAAAACTTGAGTATAACGTGGTTATGGAGAATACACAGTTCTCTAACGGTAAACCCTATACGGTCAAATATCCATCCAGTAATAAAACTGACCTTAAAAACAAACCGGTGTCGGTACCTTATGAGGCGGCTCAGTCTTCAATAAAGAATCCTTTTGTCATACCGGGGATAAAAAAAGTACATTTTGATCCAAGATTAAACCCGGATTATTCATTTCAGAACTTCATAGAGGGGGACTGTAACAGGCTGGCCCGCTCAGCCGGTATGGCAGTCGGAGCTAATCCCGGCGGCACAGCATTCAACCCGCTGATGATATATGGCGACTCCGGACTGGGCAAGACACACCTGGCACAGGCCATAGGTATACAGGTAAAGGAAGATTTCCCGGAGAAAGTAGTTTTGTATGTGAATGCCAATAAATTCCAGACACAATTTGTTGAATCAATAAGGAATAATAATAAAAATGACTTCCTGCATTTCTACCAGATGATAGATGTGCTTATACTTGACGACGTGCATGAATTTGCAGGGAAGGAAAAGACACAGGACACTTTCTTTCATATTTTCAATCACCTGCATCAGAGCGGTAAGCAACTTATACTCACCTGCGACCGTCCGCCCGTAGAACTCCAGGGCATGGAGCAGCGACTGTTGTCAAGATTTAAGTGGGGACTGCTGGCCGACCTGCAGAAGCCTGATTACGAAACAAGGCTGGCCATCCTTAAGAAGAAAGCATATAACGATGGTATTGTGCTTGATGATGAGATATTTGAATACCTGGCTGCCAATATAGCCAATAATATTAGAGAGCTGGAAGCAGTGCTTATCTCACTCTATGCCCAGTCAACACTTAACAGGAAAGAGATAACCCTGGAGCTGGCAAGGCAGATGATTGACAAGCTCGTAAAGCACACAACAAGGGAGATCACAATTGACTTTATCCAGAAGATTGTATGCGATTATTACAGGATACCCATTGACCTTATGCAGAGCAAGACGAGGAAAAGGGAGATTGTCCAGGCCAGGCAGGTATCCATGTTCTTCAGCAAAAGCCTGACAAAAGCATCACTGGCAAGTATAGGATCCCAGATAGGGGGCAAAGACCATGCTACTGTGCTGCATGCCTGTAAAACAGTTAATAACCTGATTGATACCGATAAGCATTTCAGGAATCAGATAACGGAAATTGAAAAAAAGATCAAGGTATAGAATGGAGCTTTCATATCTTACAGAGGAGTTTTTCAAATTATATGGTAACAGGTCGGATGCACCTGTTATTTTTTTTAGCCCTGGCAGGGTAAATCTTATCGGAGAACATACAGATTATAATAATGGTTTTGTATTTCCCTGTGCCCTTGATTATGGCACCTACCTGCTTGTAAGACCAGTGAATGATAAGCGCCTGCTTCTTAACACCATGAATTTTGAATTCTCAGCATCCTTAAGTATTGATAATATAGTAAAGGACAGCCAGGGGCGCTGGATAAATTATCCCCTGGGTGTGATAGCAGGGTTTAAGAAAAGAGGGATATCACCCGCAGGCATGGAAATGCTTTTTTACGGTAATATACCCAATGGTGCGGGACTCTCATCATCGGCATCGATAGAGATGGCCACCGCCATAGCTGTTAACAGCTTAAACGGTAACAGGCTTTCAACCCTCGATCTTATTAAGCTCAGCCAGGATGCTGAAAACACCTTTGTTGGTATGAACTGCGGCATTATGGACCAGTTTGCCGTTGGTATGGGCCGTAAAGACAGGGCCATACTGCTGAACTGTGATAACCTTGATCATAAAGAAGTACCTTTTGTGCTTGATGACTACCGGCTTATTATCAGTAACACAAATAAAAGAAGGGGTCTTACCGATTCTAAATATAACCAGAGGCGGGCTGAATGTGAGCAGGCGGTAAGGTACCTGAATAAAAAAACAGAAATAAACCACCTGAGCCAGCTGGGAATTGAGGACCTGCCGCTGCTGGATGAACTGATACCTGACATTACAGTACGTAAAAGGGCCAGGCATGTCATAAGCGAGAACCACAGGGTTCTGCAGGCTGTTGAGGCACTCAAAAAAGGTGATATTACCAGCTTTGGCCGCCTTATGAATGAGTCCCATGCATCATTGCGGGATGACTACGAGGTAACAGGACGGGAGCTTGACATTCTCAGCGATGAAGCCAGGAAGATAAGCGGTACCGCAGGCAGCAGGATGACAGGTGCCGGCTTTGGCGGATGTACGGTCAGCATTATAAGAAAAGAACAGACAGACATATTCATTGAAACACTGGGTAAAGCCTACACCGGGGCTACCGGACTGCATGCCGACTTTTACCTTCCCGAAATCGGAGACGGTGCCAGGCAGATAAAGTCATTTTAAATCCCTTACACAGCGGAAACCTACTGTGGCACTGCGGTCGAAGCCCGGTGATACAAGCAGCAACATCTGTGTCATATCCAGAGGCTGCGGTCCACCCCTGACATACCACCAGCTGGAGTCCGGGTCATAACAGCTTCCCCCACGCATAATAAGGAAATAATGGCTGCCATTATCATAAATATCACCTGTCATCTGCCATACATTACCCACCAGGTCCGCCACACCATATGGACTCTCTCCCTTACTGAAGGCATCAACAGGTGTCAGCCTGTCAAATGAATTATTACATTTTGTCCCGTGAAATTCATCACCCCATGGCCATTTACGCCCATCAGTGCCCTGGGCTGCCAGTTGCCATTCGGCTTCGCTGGGCAGCCTCTTGCCTGCCCAGCGGGCATAGGCCCTGGCATCTTCAAGACTGATATATACTACGGGGTAGTTATCTTTTCCGTTTTCATACATGCCCTGGTTCCAGTTTTTAAGGTAGTTAACCGTATCACCAGGGTAATAGCCTGTTTCGCTGATAAACCTGTAATACTGCTCATTTGTAACCGGGTATTTATCTATAAGGAATGAATCAAGCTTATGAACACTGTCCGGGTCATTTGCAGGATAAGGAATAAAGTCCTCATTATGAGACAGCTCATAACTAAAATTGGCGGCAGGCACCAGCACCATATCTTCCGGGTATTCACCGCTGTGGGCATCGGTAGGTTCCATCTGGCTTATAAGCCAGGGCTCACCTCCTTTAAATTCTACCACTACCTCATCAGACAGTATATCTTCGTTAAACAACTGCACTATTATCTTACCCTCATAATCCGGGAATACATCCTTTATATAGAGCTGCACGCTGTCTTCAATCTCCGTTTCAAAGGCATCATGCTGGTATGAAGGTCTTGTATTCCAAACTCTTAGCGCTCCCGGCACCCTGCTGCTGACATAAAGTGAATCCTTCACTATATCAACATCCAGCAGCCTGGGAAAACGGGCTATACAGTCAATGCTTCCTTCCAGTCTCGTCCCTTTTCTGTCATCATGGTACGGCATGGTATTAACATTAACATAATAGCTATCCTCTTTCTTTACTGGTTCCAGAGCTTTATGATGCCACAGGCTAACATAATGATAAGGGTCCTTTTCTTCAACTCTGAGCAGCGGTTCATTATACCCCGCTGGGTCCATGTTCAAAACCGTAAATATTGTTTTATCACCACCCTGCCAGCTGTTAATATGCAGTTCTTCTTTTCCGCTATCAAGCAGCGGCACCCAGTCATTATCATTAAAAGCATCATTATTCTCCCTGAGTATCATAATTGTTGATGCCAGGAAATCATAATCCTTATCAGGCTGATGATAGCGTCCCGGCCTGTACAGGTTAAGCTCCGTACCCTGGCCGTTAAAAAAGGAAACAGCTATCTCTCGGTGAAGGGCTGCCTCACCCACATCACATACCCTGAAGATGGCAAATTCAGGTTTAATTATCCTGTTCAGGTTTAACTCGGGTGCAAGAAAAATAGCATTATGTACCCTGCCGGCAACTATACCGGGCATATCCTTTGGTACGGCCATCCCCTCAGAATACATCACCACCCCTTCCCTTACACTGTCAGCCGCCTCCTGTAATTCATAGCTTGAGCTGCCCCGTGTATCAAGCACCACACCATCGGCTCCTATCTCATTTATCAGCCTGGCCATTCCCTGATAAGGGTTCTCCTGCCTGGTGCTCCGGTCCCACGGATTATATGCTATAAAAAACTTTGTGCCCGCCTGTCTTGACATCCTGGCAAAGTTGCTGAGCTGATCGGTTCCGCCTGGCAGGTCATCATACAGGTCCCACTGGTTACGCCTGTCGACCCCCAGGCGAGGCCATGTTGGCCATATACCGTATGCATCAAGCTTACCGAAACGCTCATTAAACTTTTTCAATTGCTGTCCGTAACGGTAGCTGCCTTTAAACCTGTCATAAAATGATTGATCCCAGGCAAACTGCATGGCCGTAAGGTAACTCTTCCTTATCCATTTAAGGTCTTCTCTTTCATACAGGCTGTTATCAAAATCGGCCAGGTCATGTAAATACCTGTCCCTGAACATCAGTTTCAAACCATCCTGCCAGCTGCCGGTAAACACTTCACCGTAAAGATCAAAGGAAACATCAGCTCCGGGTGGCAGAAGGGTGCTGTACCTTCGTATAACAGCTTCCTCATTATTCCCTCTACGTGCCAGGCAGGCAAATGATTGTTCTTCATCCAGCTTTCTGACAGTAAAGCCAAGCTCCCAGGCATTATCAGGAAGTATAACCCTCAGCGGTTCATATCCCGGACGATGAAGATAAGCCCTTGCCAGATCCCATGGCCCTTTACCTGTAATATATACATTATCATTACTTTCACCCAGGGGCAACACATTACTTATTTCGATGGTATCTGTGCCATCGTTCCTGAAACGTATCCTGCCCCGCCATCCGGGATGGTCACCTCCGAAAGAGGTAAATGAAACATTAAGGGAATTTTCAAAGCTCATCATAAACCTTGTACCGGCCAGTACAGCATCTACATCACTTGAAAGATAATAGCTGCCGTTTAACTCAAAACTGAATACCGGCAGGGACAGGTTACTGCCAAGCTCTTCATTATTATCAAAAATAAACTTTTCAATGTTCAGTCCCTCACTTGTTGAAAGACCCATATTCTCAAGTGACTGACTGTTTGATGTATAACAGGAAAAGAAAAATAATAAAACTGAAGCAATATACCATTTACTCATCTCTTGCGTGTAATAATATGCTGTTTATAAAAAAAAACACTGTCTTTATATAACTTTTTTCAGCTGCATCCGTAAATATAGATGTTGTTCTGAATATTTAATTAAAATATTTGTACTTTTAACTAACTTAGTACAAAAATTAAACCGCAAATAAAACCATGAAGTACCTGAAGTACTTATTGATTATATTTATTGCTATCCTGATGTCCTCCTGCTTTGCCTCACGGCAGAACCCATATGCCAAAAAGAAGCGGAATACTCATGTCAGCACAACCCAGCTGGGAAGGAATAAGTATTTTTTCTCAAACTCATACCAGAAAAAGCTTAAGAGAAACTACAGGAAGAAACGATACTGATAATTTATCACTCAAACATCAACCACCAGACCATCATAAGCCAGGGAAACACTGGCAGGTAATTCCCGTGAAACTTCTTTATGCAGTCCCATCTGGTGACTTATATGTGTGATAAAAGCCTTCCTTGGAGATATCTCATCAATAAGCTGCAGGGCCTCCCTGAGGTTAAAATGAGATATATGCTTTTCTTTTCTCAGCGCATTAACAACAAGGTATTTAACACCTATGAGTTTATTCCTGTTATCAGCTGAAA
>JBKHBA010000274.1:0-3729 GCA_046542595.1 Bacteroidales bacterium
GTCTTACATATTCACCCGAGGAGCTGGCTGAAGTAAGCTCTGGTGGAGGCCCCAGGACTTTTATCCTGAAATTATCAAGGTCAAACAGTTCCAGATCCTCATTATTGTCCTCCGCCTTAATCAGCACATCATAGGGCTGCTCCCTTACATTTTCATGGCAGGGAGTCCAGGAAAGCATGGCTGTGGCACTGCCTGCCCCAAAGCTGATACTGTCAAACTGCGCCGGGCAGTCATCAAGGGTATAAATACCGGATGTAGACAGGAGGGTAACATTATCATTATCCGGGTCTGTGGCACTCACTTCATATTGCAGGGTATCACCCGCTTCAATGCAGAAATCTCTCAAGGGTCCATTCTCAGGGGGGGTATTATCCGTCTCATACACCTCTATCTGCATATCCCTGACAATGGAACCTATTCTTATACCATTTCTCCATTCATTAATTTCCATTGCCACATTATACTTCCCCAGCTTTGTGGGAGCATCCCATACCAGGTCGCCTGTAATACTGTCTACATAGAAAGCATTGGATGCAGGCGGATATGAATAATTATCTATAGGCTCACCATCTTCTTTTGTACAAACGGTGAGATTATAAGACAGGCTGTCGCCGTCAACATCATAAGCCCCCGGGTTATGAATAAAGGTATAACCCAGTGCCGCCTTGTCATAAGGAGGGTTCAGGAGTACCGGTGTACTGTTAAGTCCGGTACCCGGATTAACCATCAGGGTTGTGGAAATGCTGAATACCACGTTCACTGAATTCGGGATATTAACTATACCATAATTCCTGTTTGGGTCCTGGACAACAATCTTATAGATACCCGGTCCGGGAAATGTATGTTTTATCTTATATATGTTTTTCTGGTAATAATTTGGCAGCTGTCCCTTAAAACTTCTTTCTGCTGTTGACATTGTTCCATCGCCCCAGTCCACATCAAGATAGTCCCTGTCGGCCTGACTGAGAATATAGGTAAAAGTCGTTATTGTGATCTCATAAGTAAGATCAGAAAGCTGTTTATATGTTATTTCTCCTGCCCTGTTATGCGTTCCGTAAGCACTTAAGGCAAAGGTGAATAAGATCAATATGCTAATTATATGCTTCATTAAATCTCTTCTTTTTAAAAAAATAATCAATCAGCTGCTTTCAGCTCAAGCTGTTCCCTGGAATATGCATCTGTAAAACGCAGGGCCATCTCATTTGTATCATCCTTATAAATAAAAAGATTAACCTGGTCAGGATATATCCCGTTAAGAATGGTATTATGTATGTCAAGCGTATTTATTTCCTCATGGCATTCAATAAACAGTCGCATTACCGTCTCAATCTCAAGCTTCTTACTTTCCTCCAGCCTGGCTTTATACTGCTGTCCGTCAGCCACAAACTTCAGCCTCTCATTAATATAATCCTCGTAAATATCATCAGGCCCACAATAAACATGATCATCAATATGCTCATCCTGAATTTCATACATATTGACAAGGTCAAGCAAAAGATCATCGCTGAACATCCTCACTGTAATCTTATAGCCCTTCTCCCCTGGAATATATTCCATGCTTGACATGGAAACATGCACGGGGTGGAATAAAAAAGAAAAGATATAAACAAGTAAAAACTTAAACATATTCCTGTATGACTATTACTGTAGCCGGCCTCAAAAATCAGACCAACGCGGATTATAAATTAACTTAACCTTTCCTTAAGATATTCAACGGAGCCCACTTCAATATAGGATGATCCTGTTCCCCTGTTGAAATTTCCTGCCAGCACAACTACCATATCATTATCTTTCAGCTTATGTGATTCCGTCAGGTTTTCGAGCGCCACCTTAAGGAACATATCCGTTGACTTATGTTTCTCCTGCAATCCAGGATACACACCGTATGAAAGCGCCATTTCCCTCATTGTCCGGGGTGAATAGCACTGTGCCAGTATATAGTTTATTCCCCTGAAAGAAGACATATTCCTGATAGTACGTCCCCGTACCGTATCTGCTATTATGCATTTAGCATTGATCCTGGAGGCTGTTTTTACCGCCACCTTGGCCAAGTATGCCGACACTTCACCTGTCAGCGAGCCTGCCGGAAGATCCAGGAATTTTGTTTTATTCTTCTCCACCTCTATAGCCACCCTGGTCATTGTTTCCACCGCTTCAACGGGGTACTTGCCGTAGGCTGTTTCACCGCTTAACATAATAGCATCTGTCTGGTAATAAATAGCATTTGCTATATCACTCACTTCTGCCCTGGTAGGCCTGGGGTTGTCAATCATCGAATGCAGCATCTGCGTTGCCACTATAACCGGCTTCCTTCTCTTAATACATTTATCTATTATTTTGCGCTGTATGCCGGGTATCTTTTCATAAGGGATCTCAATAGCCAGGTCGCCCCTGGCAACCATAATGCCATAGGCGTGTTCCATAATCTCATTGATATTATCAACGCCTTCCTGGTTTTCTATTTTGGCTATTATCTTTATCTTACTCTTTCGTTTGTCCAGTATCTTCTGCACATCCTTCACATCTTTCGCCGTCCTGACAAAGGAATGAGCAATAAAATCTATATCATTATCAATGGCAAAATCTATATATCGCCTGTCCTTTTCACTTATTGAGGGAAGTCCTAACTTAACATTGGGAACATTCACGCTTTTCATTGAGCCCAGCACACCGTCATTAAGAACCACACATTCGAGGGTGCGGCCATCCCTGGCCAGGACTTCAAGTTCCAGCACACCGTCATCTATCATTATCCTGGCACCCACATCAACATCACCGGCAAAATCCGGGTATGATACTGCAATAACAGACTGGCTTGTTCTGGTGTCAGGCTCACCGGTAACCTTAACAAACTCGCCTTTCTTAAAATTCATGGATTGTTCACATACCGTTGTCCTCACCTCAGGACCTTTTGTATCGAGCAAAAAAGCAATCTTATCCGACACTTTCCGGACATTCTCCAGCACCCTCATAGTGCCTTCAATATCCTGATGGGCCGTATTTATACGCACAACATCCATACCTGCCTCATATAACTTTGCCAGAAACAGGGGCTCAGCCCTCTTATCAGAAATAGTGGCTACAATCTTGGTTCTCTTATTATTCATTTCCTCCTGTTTAAAATATGAATCAATGCTTCTGTGGCCAGCCGGTAACCGTCGAGTCCAAAGCCAAACAGGCTTCCCCTGCAGTGGGGTGCTATCAGGGAGCGGTGCCTGTACTCTTCTCTCCCCAGGATATTACTTATATGAACCTCAATCACAGGAACATATATAGCAGCCACTGCATCGGCAATAGCAACCGAAGTATGAGTAAAACCTGCGGCATTTAAAATGACACCATCACTTCCTGTGGCAGCCTCCTGCAGAATATCAATCAGCTCCCCTTCAATATTAGACTGGTAATACCTGAATCCAATATCAGGGTATTTAGAACCCAATTCTTTAAGATAATCTTCGAAACCCTTATTACCATAAACCTCTTTTTCCCTTGTTCCCAGCAAATTGAGGTTGGGTCCGTTAATAATTGTTAATATCATATTATGGTTAGTATCTTAATGGAAACAAAGATAACAAATTTGCCAGTTGAATTATAAATTATATAGCCCAAAGCAAATTTTGTACTTACCATACTTAGTAATACTTTTGAATCAATATAAAGCCTGATGAAGGAAAACTGGACCGATTGTATAAAGGAATTTAAAGATTACCTTAAGATAGAGCGCTCACT
>JBKHBA010000275.1:0-3720 GCA_046542595.1 Bacteroidales bacterium
TTTGCCTTCAGCATTTATAATGGGATCATTATGCTCAGAGCCTCTCATGGCAGGTGCCCTGAATCCTGAACCAAATTCTATACCTTTTACCGCGGGTATAGACATTATCAGGCGGCTGATGGCCGACTCGGTTGAATAATACAGTGGCTCACCGAGTCCGGCGGGTATATCCCTGGCAACACATTCTATCAGTCCCCCCACCGAATCACCTTCCTTCATTGCTTTATCCACTTCGGCAGCTATATCTGTATTACCCCCTGCACTTATCAATCGTGCAGATACCTCTGCCGGTTTTATCAACTGCCTTGCCACAGAGCCGGCAACCACCATGCCCCATGTCAGCCGGCCTGAAAAATGTCCGCCACCCCTGCTGTCAGCATAGCCCTTATACTTCTGTGCTGCTACCATATCAGCATGCCCGGGCCGGGGTATATCGGAAAAAATGTTATAATCGGATGACCTTTTATCAGAATTGCGGGTCATTATCATAATTGGTGCCCCGGTGCTCCTCCCATTATAAACACCGCTTAATATTTCCGGCATATCATATTCCTTCCTGGGTGTCGTCCCCCTGGCGCCGCTTCTGCGCCTGTCAATATCCTTTAATAAAATTTCTTCATTAAGCTGTATACCCGTAGGGCATCCGTCTATCAGTATACCCACTGCCGGTCCATGTGATTCACCAAAAACCGATAGCCTGAAAATCCTGCCTGATGTATTCATATCTTTTCTATTCTTTAATTGTCATTTTAACTCCAAGAGTACTTAAATCATCGTAAAAAGAAGGATAAGATTTATTCACGGCCTCTGCACCTGTCACAGTCACCTCCGCGGCTGATGGCACCGGCAGTATGGACATGGCCATGCTTATCCTGTGATCACCGTGTGAATCAACCCGTCCGTCCTTAATAAGCGAGGGGCCTTCTATCTCAATCCTGTCACCAAAGTTATATATCTTAACTCCCAGTTTTGACATCTCACTTGTAAGCACCTCACCCCTGTCACTTTCCTTCACCTTTAATCTTTCCGTTCCTCTGATAACCGATCTGCCCCTGCAAAAAGATGCCAGTACGGCCAGGGGTGGTGCCAGGTCAGGACAGTCGCTTATATCAGTCTCAAAAGCATTAAGATCATTTCTTTTCACACTTATCTCCTCACCTTTTATCACAATATCTGCGCCTGCCTTGAGCAGCACATCAATAATGTGCCTGTCGGGCTGACTCGACATATATGAGATATTATTAACTGTAATCTCACCTGCTATGGCAGCCAGTACAAGAAGAAAAGCGGTCCCGCTCCAGTCGCCCTCAACGGTATATTCAGCCGGACGGTACACCTGTGATCCGGGTATTCTGAACACGGAATATTCCTCATTGTCAACCCTCACACCAAACTGACTTAAAACATTAATAGTAAGGTCAATATACTGCCTGCTCCTGAGACTGTCAACTATCAGCATGGAATCTTTATCCAGCACCGGCAGGGCTATAAGCAATCCGGATAAAAACTGGGATGAAACGGAACCATCAACATAAGAGATGCCGGCCTCCAGGGGACCCTTTATTTTCAAAGGCATAAAACCATTATTTGTTTTCACCTCCACTCCCATTTGGGTAAGTGTTTCATATGTCATGTTAACAGGCCTGTTCAGCAGTGACCCTCTACCCTTTATTTCTATCCACTCATTATGCAATGAGGCCAGTACCGAAAACATTCTTGCCCCCAGCCCGGATTCACCACAGTATAACTCATTACACAAAGGCTTATAACCACCATTTATCAATACCCTGCCAGGCAGCCTTTTTATATCAGCCCCCAGGCATTCAGCCATAGCCATGGCTGAAAGGGCATCTTCACAGAGGGAAGGATTCATAATCCCCGTGCCACCTTCTGCCATTAATGCAGATGCAACGGCTCTCTGCATGGCACTCTTGGATGGTGGTGCCGATACTGATCCTTTTATACCGGAAGTATTTACTGTTACCTGCATATCATATTATTTTAGCCCTTATTACAGCTGTTATCTCATCAATGGGGAAGACTTTTTGAACACCTTCGCCTATTGCTTTCAGAAGAATAAAATGGATATTCCTTCCTTCTTTTTTCTTGTCTGCCTGTATCTTATCCAGAATATCCGGCCTGCTGATATTTATTTCTGGCAGCAGCCCCAGGTTCTTCATTAGCTTCCTGATCCTTTCCACATCCGCCTTTTCCAGCATGCCTTCATCATGAGATATCTCCGCTGCCACCATCATGCCGGCAGCTATTGACATACCATGACTGAGTCCTGTGACACTTTCTATGGCATGGCCGAGGGTGTGTCCAAAATTCAGAAGCCTTCTCTCCCCCTGCTCCCTGCCATCTTTTTCCACGACAGATGATTTTATCTCAACAGACCTGAAAACCAGTTCTTCCAGCAGCCCGGGTTCCCTTGACCGCAGAAGGCCGGTATTTTCTTCCATGGTCTCGAATAATTCACGATCACGTATCAGTGCATGCTTAAGCAGTTCACCCATGCCTGAGATATAGTCTTCATCAGACAGTGTTTCGAGCATGGCTGTATCACAGATAACAAATAAAGGATGATTAAAACACCCAATAATATTTTTTATCCCATTTACATTAACACCGTTTTTACCCCCTGTGCTGGCATCTACCTGCGAAAGTAATGTAGTGGATATAAAACCAAATTCCAGTCCCCTCATAAATATTGAAGCCACAAAACCAGTAATATCACATACCACCCCTCCGCCAATGCCAAGCAAAAATGATGACCTGTCAGCTCCCATTGCCAGGAGATGTTTGATAATAGTTTCCACGGTATCATATTCCTTGACGGCTTCACCGGTGCCAATTGTGATAACAGGGTATTCAGGAAAATTTTCTCCATAAAGGCCGCTAACATTAATATCGGTAATAATAATGATATCCTTATCGGGCAGCAATGAAGGAAGCAGGCTCCATGCATTGCCCATGCATATGCGTGAGCTGAAGTTTTTACAGATTATCTCTTTTTTTGTCATCCGCTTTATTTTATTCACTAAAGGTAAACCATATTTATTTATTCATCACCCTGTTCTGGAAGCTGATGGATTCCTGGTGGATATGTTTGAATACCTGTGTTATAAAGCCTTCACTGAGACCTGCATGCCGGGCATTCTTCAGGCGGTCCTCAAGTATCTCTGACCAGCGGCCCGTCTGCAGGATAGTAATATTCTCCTTTTTCTTGTAATTGCCTATCTTTTCAGATATAGACATCCTGTTTCCCAGCACCCTTATCAGTTCGGCGTCCCACTGGTCTATCTGTCTCCTGAATTCTGCCAGCTCCTCCATATGCATCGTATTATCTATTTCTGACTTACGGCATATAAGGGATGAAAGCAATTGATCCAGCTGCAGTGGTGTTATCTGCTGGCTTTTATCACTCAGGGCATTTTCCGGCATATGATGTGATTCTATAAACAGACCGTCAAAATCCAGGTCCATAGCGGTCTGTGATATACTGAACAGCAGCTCCCTGTTCCCGCAGATATGGCTCGGGTCGGTAATTATAGGCAGTCCGGGTATCCTTCGCTTAAGCTCCACCGGTATCTCCCACTGTGGCATATTCCTGTATGGTGAATTGCCGTAATTGCTGAAGCCGCGGTGTATGGCAGCCAGCTTCTTTATACCCGACTTATTCATCCTTTCCAGAGCACCTATCCAGAGTTCTATATCCGG
>JBKHBA010000276.1:0-3709 GCA_046542595.1 Bacteroidales bacterium
GCCCTGGATATGGCTATAAGGAATGATCATTATGAGGCATTCAGGTATTTGATAGACAGAACGAACCCTGACTGGTATAAAAATACAGAAACGGTGTCGCCCGTACTGGTGGCCCGTAAGTACGGCAGAACAAGGATGCTTCAGGAATTACATGATGCCGGGTTCACTGAACCTGCCAGGTTGAGTTTCGACCATGTAAAAATACAGGCCCGCATCAAAACTGCCATGCGCGACTACTATACAGGCATGTCAATCAGCTTAAAAGATCCCCTGCTGAAGATTATGGTGAATGCAGGGTTCGAGATGAAACCCGGCTACAGCAGGGTGCTGGTTCAATCAGGCGATAATAGCTTTTACCAGTACTATGACAGGAGGTATATTATATATGGTGGGCTGGGCAGGGAATTTAAATTAATGGAAAACTACTCCGGTGAAACCCTTTCGCTTGATATTAACCTCAATGCAGGCTATATGATGACCGAGAAATACAGGGGTACGGAAATAAAACCTCCTGAAATGATAAAAATTATGCCCGGAGCAGTGCTCAGGTGGAGCCAGGGAAAATTCAATATATATGCAGGCTATGAATATATGAAAACGGAGCTTTACAGGATAGGTCCCAGCTGGCTAAATTTCGGCATCAGCTATGATATATATTTTGATAAATTGCGGAGCCCGGCAAAAAAGATAAAATGGTACTGATAAAAAAGAATATACTGAGGATAATTATCCTGTTCAGCTTATGCTGCCTGTCGGCCTGTGAAGATATGTATATTGTCAATTGCGACGAATGCGAGACAACGGAACCTCTGACTTGCAACCTGCATATCAAGATAGCAGCCACAGGCACACCCCATAATGTTTCAATATACAGGGGGACCATCGAGAACGGTGTGCTCATATATAATACAGAAATCAACAGCAGCTTCTATCACCAAGTCAGCCTTAATTCGGTATATACTGTTAAGGCTACTATAGTGGTTAACGGCAATAAATATACTGCAATAGATTCAACCAGGCCCAGGGTCGAGGTTATTACCGATATGTGTGAAGAGACATGCTACTGGGTGGTCAACAGAACGGTTAAGCTTGATATAAAATATTACTGATCAGATCAGAAAAATGCCGTCAAATGACACATTCAGTAAAATACGGCAGTCAGTTACTGGACCTGGAAACCCCGGCCGGCACGGTACAGATAAGTGTTGACCCCCCGGAAAAAAAGATAGACAGGCAGTCTTTCATGGATGAATTATCCTCCATGATTAAGCCTGGAATCAGATCAGCAGGCATTATTGTTTCGGACAAGACCAGGCTCTGCAGCTATGACAGATATTTACCCTGGGTAACCGGACTCCTCAGGGAGACATTACCTCCGGAAGCCATAAAAATATATATAGCCTACGGAACACACCCCCGCCAGACAGATAAAGAGAGCCTCGGTACATACGGGGATATTTACAGGGAGTATGAATTCATCCATCATGATTGCAACGACACTAAGATGATGACCCTGCTGGGGCAAACTGCCAGGGGAACCCCTGTAAGGATAAGAAAAGATGTGCTGGAACACGACCAGCTTATACTTTTTGGTGCCATATCACATCATTATTTTGCAGGCTACGGGGGAGGAAGGAAACTGCTGTTTCCCGGCCTGGCAGAAAGGGAGGCCATATACGATAATCATAAACTATTTATCGACTTTGATAACAGGCGCCTGAGGGAGGAATGCCGTTCAGGCAGGCTGGAAGGCAATCCGGTGGCCGAGGACCTGCTGGAAATTGATAAGATGATGCCCGGAAAAATAATTATAAGCGGCATACCGGGAGCCCGGGGGAATATAAGCAGGCTGCTTATAAGCTCAGATTATGAAGGTTTTCGCAAAGCCTGCGAGCTGTATGACACGTATTACAGGACCGGCGGGGATATAAAATATGATAATATAATTGCCGGTACAGGAGGTTTTCCGAAAGATATAAACTTTATACAGAGCCATAAATCATTGCATAATGCCGCCTCCTTTGTGAAAGAGGGGGGAAACCTGTTTCTTTTGGCCGAGTGCCGCGACGCTATTGGCAATGACAGTTTCTTAAAAATATTCCGGGGAAGCAGGCAGGACATATTCACCAGCCTTAAAAATAATTATTCGGGTAACGGCGGAACCGCACTGTCTCTTATTTCAAAAACCGAAAGAATAAAGGTGTTTATGCTTAGCACCCTTGATGCAGAGACATGTGATACTTTGAATATTGTTAAGTTAAACCTGGAAAAATTGCGTGGCAGGCTAACCGGACTTGAAGGCAGCACGGCTGTTATCAGTAATGCCGCCATACTTTACAGCTAAAGGCTATAAATCAAAATCCTTTCCTGTATCATCCCTGTAATATTCCCTTAATTCCCTGAGCCGCTTCTTAAGTTCCTTCTGTACATCGCCGTAAGCCGGATCACCATATACACTGTTCATCTCCAGCGGATCCTTTTCCAGGTCATACAGTTCCCATTCATCCGGGTCGTCATAGAAATAAATCAGCTTGTACCTTTCTGTTTTTATCCCATAATGTTTTTTTACCATATGAACGGCAGGATATTCATAATAATGGTAATACAAGGCATCCCTCCATTCAATATCCCGGTCTTTCAACAGGGGAACGAGGCTTTCACCCTGTATCTCTTCAGGTATATCCAGCCCGGCAGCCTCCAGGAATGTAGCTGCCAGGTCCAGGTTCTGCACCAGTTCGGAACGTCTGCGTCCCGCCTCTGTCTCTGCGGGCCACCTGATAATAAGTGGCGTACTCATTGACTCCTCGTACATAAACCTCTTATCAAACCAGCCATGCTCTCCCAGATAGAAGCCCTGGTCTGAGGTATAGACGATAATGGTATTATCGGCAAGCCCGTTTTCATCAACATAGTCGAGTATCCTTCCGATATTCTCATCCACAGATGCAATGCAGGCTAAATAGTCCTGCATATACCGCTGGTATTTAAAACGCATAAGGTCTTTATCATCCATATCAGGATACCTGTCTTTGAAGTCCTCATTCATGGCCCCGTAAACCTCATGCCATGCTTCCAGCTGCTGACTGTTATACCTTTCCAGTCTTGAAGTCAGAGCCCTGAAATCCCAGCCGGACAGGGGTTCTATTCCCAGTTCCCTCATAATATCAGGATGGATCTTTGTATCCCCTGCCATATTCATATGATCGAGTATTGACATCTCAGCCTCTTTCGCTGCAGTACCGCGTCCCTGGTAATCATCGAATAATGTAGCAGGCTCATCAAATGATTTACTGATATATTCCCTGTAATGCCTTTCTGCAGGCTCCCAAGCACGATGAGGAGCTTTATGCTGATACATCAGAAGGAAAGGTTCATCCTCTTTCCGGTCTTCCATCCAGCCTATTGCCATGTCAGTAATAATATCCGTTACATAGCCTTCCACTCTTTCAGTCCCGTCAGGAGTAACAAAATCAGGGTTATAATAATGTCCCTGTCCGGGCAGCACCCTCCAGTAATCAAAGCCGGCAGGCTGCGACCTCAGGTGCCACTTGCCTATTAAGGCTGTCTGGTAGCCCGACTCCTGCAACAGTTTTGGAAAGGTTGTCTGCGTACTGTCGAAGCGTGCCCCCGAATTATCGATTTTGCCGTTAACGTGGCTGTGCTTGCCGGTAAGTATAACAGCCCGGCTGGGGGCGCATATCGAGTTGCT
>JBKHBA010000277.1:0-3685 GCA_046542595.1 Bacteroidales bacterium
TCAAGGTCA
Organism: Bacteroidales bacterium; assembly: GCA_046542595.1. GTDB lineage: Bacteria > Bacteroidota > Bacteroidia > Bacteroidales > VadinHA17 > UBA9300. The sequence continues at coordinate 10 of JBKHBA010000277.1, forward strand.
ATTGGCACTGATGTCAGGTGGTCGGCCTCAAAGCTGAAAGCACCTGCTTCATCATATAGCAGGCCGTTATTATCAATGGCATCAAAGGTGGCAACACCCTGGCTCACAGGGTTGACAGGGTAGGTGTTGTTTATATACACATCATTATCTGTCCAGCGCATCTCCGAAGGCCATATATCAACGGGAATAAAGTCCTCAAAGAAAGGAAGGCCGGTGGTATCGGGTTCTGCTAATGACTTGCTCATATCCCTGCTGCCCTGCCTGTCATATATTTGAGCGTTTTGCTGCAAACCTGTGACCACCTCCTGGCCAAAACCACTTATTGCCAGGGTGGTGAGTGATAAGATCAGAAGGTATGCTCGTTTAACGATCATCAGGTCTTGCTTGGTTCTTTAGTTTATATCTATAATAAACAGGGAGTCGGCCTTCATCTTTAATGAATCAACCGGCAGCTTCATAGAGTCTGTGGTAAACCATACATATACCGATGAGCCCAGCTGCAGGGTGGCCTCTTCAGCATAGGCCGGGTTCTGTTTAAAAACAAATGCACTGGCTGTATCCTTTGCTGTATTGACAGTATTATCATATGTGAAGGTACCTATATTAAGTGACGAAGCCAGTATCCTGTTGCGCGCCTCCTCAACACCCAGTCCCGTCAGTTCAGGTATGGCTGTTCGCCTGTTGCTGAGCCCCTTGCCCAGTACAAGGTCTATCACCGATCCCTTCTGTATTGAGTCGCCCGGCTCAACGGGCTTGCCATGGTAGAGCTGCTCAAGCACATAGTCAACGGCCAGGTCGGGTTTATAGTTCAGCTTGCCTATTTCAAGGCCGGAGCTTTCTATCAGCGCCAGCGCCTGTCTTTTGGAAAGCTCCACCAGGTCAGGCATCTCAACCATTTCAGGGTTGAAAGCATTGATGGTAACCAGTATGCGCCTGTTCTTTTTTACCCTGAATCCTGCCTCGGGGTTTTGTTCCAGTATACACCCCCGGGGTACGATATTGGTATAGACGGAATCGTTAACACGAAATCTCATCTTGTTCTCCTCAACAACCTTTTCTGCCTCCCCGATCGTCAGTCCATAAAGGTCGGGCACCGGCCTTGATTGTCCATGTCTTGTGTATACACTCAGCCACAGGAGTGTTAACAGGATTATTACAAGTGCAATGGCAATTGCCAGACCTGCATGTTTCAGGAAATCCTTACTGAGAAAGAATTTTTTCAGGCTCATAATTCGCTTTATTAGAATAATAACGTATGGACAAAGATAAAATTATATGATGATGTCTGTATACTTTTACCATTCCCTGACCGTGTTATAAAGTGTATCCCTTTCTACGGGCTGATAACCGGCAGCACTGATCAGGCTGCATATATTCTCTGTGGTCATGGCCGGGTTGCTGTCCTCGGCGCCGGCCATTGAATAAATCTTTGTGGTATCGTCAATGGTACCATCAACATCATCCACACCGAAAGACAGTGCCAGCTGCGTTGATTCTTTTCCCAGTGCAGGCCAGTAGGCTTTTATATGCGGGAAATTATCAAGATATATGCGTGATACTGCATAGTTCTTCATATCCTCAATGATATTGACCTCGCCATAGCCGGTCATCTCATTATTCTCCTTTTTATATTTAAGGGGAATAAAGGAATTGAAGCCGCCGGTGCTGTCCTGCAATACCCTCAACCTTTCCATATGATCCACCCTGTGTTCATATGTTTCCATATGGCCGTAGAGCATGGTAGCATTTGAAGGTATTCCGGCCCTGTGGGCTTCTTCGTGTATTTCCAGCCATCTGCCTGACGAAGATTTTTCCTTACAAATAACTTCTCTTATTTTCTCATCAAAAATCTCGGCACCTCCTCCGGGTATTGATCCCAGTCCGTGCTTTTTCAGCTTGCGCAGTCCGGCCGCTGTGCCCAGACCTGATTTCCCGATAATATAATCAAGCTCTATGGCTGAGAATGCTTTTATATGCAGTTCGGGCCTGTGATCACGTATCATATCCAGTATCCTGCAGTAATAATCAATATCATGATCGGGGTGCACCCCGCCCACTATATGCACCTCCGTTACCGGTTTGCCATCAAAGCTCTTTACTATGTCCAGTATCTTTTCGGGACTGTGGTTCCAGGCGAGTGGACTGTCCGCAGGTTTCTTATATGAGCAGAACCTGCAGTTATGTATGCATATATTGGTAGGCTCAATATGAAAGTTGCGGTTAAAAAATGCCCTGTCTCCGTTCTTCCTCCTTCTTACCGTATCGGCCATATGGCCCAGCAATCCCAGATTATTGGATTTAAAAAGGGCCAGCCCGTCAGCGGGACTTATCCTTTTGTCATTCATTACACTGTCATATACAGATCTCAGGTCTGCCGGTATATATTCTGTCATATCGTATTTGAAAAGATCAGACTGCAAAGTTAAAAATAAAGACTGAATTCTTCCGTTGTGCCAACCGGGCATAAAAAGGTGCCTGGTGGTAGCGTGCCGGAAGGAGACCGGTGAAGTGATATTTCGCGGGCATAAAAAAAGTGCCCCGTAATATACGGAGCACTTCCTTTCTGTAAGGTGAAAGGTTTTTAATTATCTTTTATGTTTTGGCTCGTCTGAGACGCTAAGCTTTTTTCTTCCTTTCGTACGGCGCCTGGCCAGTACCTTCTGTCCGTTGACCGTCGACATCCTTTCCCTGAAACCGTGCTTGTTCGATCTCTTTCTTCTTGAAGGCTGAAATGTTCTTTTCATCTTATTATGACTTGCTTAAGTTTCCTTTATCTTTAATTGAGCTGCAAAAGTAATAATATTATTTTAAAAACAAAAAGTTATTCGCCGTCTAAAACACTTAAAAAGTATTCACCGGGCTGAGAGAAGCGGGTTATTGCAGTAAATAAGAATTCACCCTGTCCTTATTGAACATAAACCCTTTAATGACCTCCTTCAGCCTGCAGTCTTATTCCGGACCGGCAGGTACACTATCTTTTTTCCCCTGAAGTATTCTTCATCGAAATAATCCTCCAGCTTCCATATCCTGTGTTTTTTAAAACCGGCAAGCTCACTGCTCAGGTCGCCGCCCTTAAGTGCTATAATACCGTTCGGCAGCTCATTGAATGACGTTCGGCGTATGAGTTTACCCGTCCACCTGAGCAGTTCGGGAAAGGCCGTCACGGCCCTGCTGACAACAAAATCATAACTCTCCTGCATATCTTCAACCCTGGTCCACCGCGCTTCTATATTATCAAGCTTCAGCTCCTGCTTTATCTCTTTAACGATATTGATCTTTTTTCTGACTGAATCTGCCAGGGTAAATGAGCATTGGGGGAAAACAATGGCCAGCGGTATGCCGGGCAGCCCGCCCCCGGTTCCTGCATCAAGTATCCTTGTCCCGGGATTAAAACGTATAAGCCTGTATACTGATAATGAATGTATAATATGATGCAGGACAAAGTTGTCTATGTCTTTGCGCGACACCAGGTTAACCCTGGTATTCCATTCTTTGTACAGTGCTTCCAGCCGTTTAAGAATATCCTGCTGTGAAGGGGGTAGTGTGCTGAAATATTTTGAAACAGGATCGTTCACTGTATATCCTTTGTTTTGCTCATGATATTGAAAAGCAGTTCCTTGGCCCTGAATATCTGTGCCTTTACGGTGCCCAGTGGCAGCTTGAGCTCACTGGCTAT
>JBKHBA010000278.1:0-3680 GCA_046542595.1 Bacteroidales bacterium
ATTATGCCAGTCTTCAGCATACAGGCTGAAACAAAAAAAGCCCCTTAAAACCAGGGGCTTGACAAATGACATAAGTTTGTCTTATTTCTTATTTTTATCCATATGATTTTTATAACGGTTCATGAATTTATCAACACGTCCTGCCGTGTCAACAAGCTTCATCTTACCGGTATAGAAAGGATGTGATGTATTTGATATCTCCAGCTTTATCAGCGGGTATTCATTGCCATCCTCCCATTTTACTGTTTCGCGCGATGCAGCGGCAGATCTTGTCAGAAAGGATGTGTTATTTGACATGTCCTTGAACACCACATACCTGTAATCTTCCGGATGTATTCCCTTTTTCATCTCTATCAGTTTTTAAATATAATTCCTACTTTTAGGGTTTAATTCCTATTCTTAGGGCTCGCAAAATTAATCAAGAATTATTAAAACACAAAGTTTTAATTTATTATTCCACTATTAATCGTCATTTTCACCCACCAGCTCATCCATCTCATCTTTCAGGCGTTTAAACTCAATATCCTTATTCACCAGGTATCTGTAGGTAACATGCACCTTTGTCTGTTCACCGCCAACCGCTTTATATAAAGAAAGCATTTTTTCATTAAAGTCGCCCACCCACGACAGTTCAAGGTCCTTATAATACCGTTTTTTCATAAAAACGTGATACAGGCATTTAAATATTGCAGACTCTATACCGCTGTTCCTGTATGCAGGCTTAACACCGGCAACCAGGGCTCTGACACGGGTCATCTTATGTCTTTTTTTCAGCCAGAAGAATTTGAGTATATTCCAGATATTAAGCTTCCCGTTCATATGCTTCAGTATCTGGTTCAGGTCAGGGAACATAACGTAAAAAGACACAGGATTACCGTTATGATAGGCAAACCATATCAGCTCGGGGTCAAGGAAAGCCTTTCCCTTTTTGAGTGTATCACTAAAATCCGAGGGTTCCATTGGCTGGAAGTCTTCACGGAACTCTGACCATGTGGTGTTATATATATCTACAAGGTCATTAATATACTTATCGGCATTACTGAAAGTGAAATGCTCGAATGAATAACCGGGTTTACGGCTTACCCATTCGGCAATCTTCATAAAGCGTTCCGGAAAAACACTTACCGAGGCAAGATCCCTGTTAAAACTATGCTGGTTAAAATAATTCTTAAAACCGTATTTCTCAAAATAGTCGCGGTAATAATCTTTATTATAAGGCATGCCGTAGGTGGGCTGCACAAAACCATCAACAAGGAGTCCCCAGTTTGTTTCATTTGATCCGAAGGTTATGGGACCGTCAACAGCTTCCATACCATTATCTCTCAGCCATTCCACAGCCTTGTCAAAAAGCATGAATGCCGCCTTTTCATCTTCCACAACCTCAAAAAAACCCAGTCCCCCCGTAGGCTGCCTGTATGCCTTTGAACGGTAATGGTCAATAAAAGCGGCTATCCGGCCAATCACCCTGTCCTCATCATTAAACAGCAGCCATCTTGTAAGTATACCATGCTTAAAGGTCCGGTTCTTTTCCGGATCAAACACAGCATTGAACTCGGCATCGAGAGGGCAAACCCAGTGAGGGTCATTTCGGTAATGCCATTTATGAAAATCCAGAAACCTTTTGCTGTCTTGTTTATCAACAACTTCCTTAATATACATATCGGCTTATTATTTATCTATTTGAAACCAGTTTTTCACTATCATTTCTGATCCGGGGGAATCATTTTTATGAACAAACTCGTTGCTCTTCTTTTTATAAATATAATCTTTCTCCCATTCACTGATGTTCTCTGATATAGCCCTAACCGAACTGATAGTATAGTCCAGCTCACTGTCTGTCATCGTAGGATGCAGGGACATCCTTATCCAGCCCGGTTTCTCAGACAGGTCGCCACTGTTTATCCTCTCCGTTATCGCGTGACTTTTATCATATGTCACCTGTAACAGGTAATGTCCGTAGGTGCCTGCACATGCACAGCCCCCCCTGACCTGTATTCCGAAACGGTCACTTAAAATCTTAACAACCAGGTTATAATGGATATTATCGAGATAGAATGAAAAAACGGGCAAACGGTCTTCAATATTATCTGCAAGTATTTTAAGGCCTTTTATTGACCTGAGGCCGGTGAATGCTTTCCTCACCAGCTGCTCTTCCCTTTTCCTGATCATATCTGTTCCCATCATATCCTTCAGCTTTATTGCAAGAGAGGTGCGTATAGCCTGGAGGAAGCCCGGGGTGCCGCCGTCTTCCCTGGCCTCAATATCGTCCACATATTTATATTCACCCCAGGGATTGGTCCAGTCAACAGTACCGCCACCCGGGTTATCCGGCACTTTGCGGGTATAAAGGGCCGAATCAAATACCATTACCCCTGAAGATCCCGGTCCGCCCAGGAATTTATGGGGCGAAAAAAATATTGCATCCAGCTTTTCCATGGGATCGTCCGGATGCATATTAATATCAAGATAAGGGGCGGAAGCAGCAAAATCAACAAGGCATATTCCCCCATGCTCATGCATTACCCTCGCCAGCTCATAATAAGGTGTGCACACTCCTGTTACATTGGAACAGGCTGTGAAGGAACCGAATTTAAACTTTCTGTCCTGGTACTTATTAAGCTCCCGCCTGAGTATATCGGGATCAACAAGCAGACCATCACCCGGGGGAAGAACAACCACATCGGTCAGTGTTTCATACCATGATGTCTGGTTTGAATGGTGCTCCATATGGGAAATAAATACAATGGGCTTTTCGACATCCTTCAGGCAGGGCAGGTCTTTATGCTGGCAGCTTTTAAGTCCCATTATACGCATGAACTTATTTATTACGGTGGTCATACCTGAGCCTGCTGTTATAAGCACGTCATCAGGACCGGCATTAACATGCTCTTTTATGATCCTCTGTGCCTCGTGGTAAGCCCAGGTCATCCGCTTGCCCGTTTCACTTGTCTCGGTATGTGTATTGGCAACAAATTTACCGAATTCATTTACTATCTTTTCTTCCAGTGGCCCGTACAGCCTTCCGCTGGCTATCCAGTCACAATACACTATCTGCTGCCGGCCATAGGGTGAGTCATAATACTCGTCAATGCCAACTATATTATCCCTGTATTGCCTGAAGTACTTTTCCGGATCATTCACAGGCCTGAAATTTTTCTTCACAGAGGAAGCTCTTTGCTCTTCCATGAACATCATTAAACATTATTCCGTCAACTTTGCAAACCATGCCTCTTTTGTAAGATCCTGGTTAAAAAATTTATTGTTTCGTTTATGATATCTCTTCGCCATGTTCATAAACTCATCATGTTTTATTTAAAACAAAGAGCTACAAATATAGATATTTTTTACAAGGATGGATGCAGGGCAGATTTTAGCTTATATCTATTATCCTGTGGTCTATAAGCACGAACAGTATGGTAAGCAGTACCGAATAAATTATAAATGTTAACAAAGGGATATAATCTGCCGGCTTGATCTTCATTTTCACCCACAGGTAGCCGGCAATATATGCCTTGCCTAAAAAATACACAACGAAGGTTGCCAGGGCAACACCCACCGAGCCATAGTCGGTAACCAGCCACAGGCTCAGCGGTATATTAAGCGTAAGCTCAATAAGTGCGGCAGTCATGGCCACGCCTGTTTTTTTCCTGCCAATTATTATTGTATGAGGAAACAACAGC
>JBKHBA010000279.1:0-3676 GCA_046542595.1 Bacteroidales bacterium
CCTGCAGACAGCAAGTATTTTCCCCCTGGTAATGCCTCCCAGCACACAATCGTCCGGGGCAGTGATGATGATATCATCCTTTATAAAGAAAATATTGGACCTGCTCCCCTCTGTTATGCAACCATTACGGTTAACCAGCAGGGCTTCATAGGCATTGGCCTGTATAAGCTCCGTATATATAGATGACCTAAGCTTATGATTGAACTCCTTAACCACCGGGTTTCTCCTTTCAGCGTAGTACAGAATACCCCTTACCCCGTTTTTATACATCTCCGGTGTTGGATAATGAGTGTCAACAAAATAAATAAGATAGCCGGTGTAGGACTCAGAATATTTAATGCTGACTTTAACATTTCCTTCCCTTATACCTGTTATACCTGTGAGTTTCAATATCTGGTCCCTGAGCTCATCAAATTCAATCAGCATCAGCTTATCTATCAGTTTAGCACTGCTGCACAATCGCTGAAAATGATCATCCAGGAAAATGGGTATGCCTTCCCTTATCCTTATAACCTCATATATAACAAGGCCTTCAAATACCTTGGAGTTATCAAATACGGAGCAGTCATGCACCTCTCCATTCTCAATAAATATTTTACTGTAACACTCACCCATAATAATCTTCGTTAAATTATAAAAGTAATAAATATTTTTAGCAGGACTTAAAAACTGCATATATTAGCATCTATTTATGTAAATTTTGTATGCAATAGTTGACATAGAAACAACAGGTGGTAGTCCCAGGCAGGAGAGGATAACGGAGATAGCCATATATATATATAATGACGGGCATATAACTGATGAATTCTGCAGCCTGGTGAACCCGGAAAGGAATATCCCTTACTATATCACAGGCCTTACAGGCATCACCAATGAAATGGTGGCTGAAGCCCCCAGGTTCTATGAGATAGCAAAAGACATAGTTGAAATAACAAAGGATAAGATACTTGTTGCCCATAATGCCAGGTTCGATTACTCCTTTTTAAGGCAGGAATTTAAGAACCTGGGCTATATATATAAAAGAAATATCATAGATACAGTCAGCCTGAGCCGGAGCCTGCTGCCCGGACATAAATCATATTCACTGGGCAGGCTATGTGAGCAGCTGGAGATTGATATTAACGGCAGGCACCGGGCGGCAGGTGATGCCATGGCCACGGTCAGGCTCTTTGAATTATTACTGCAGACGGAGAAAGAATCAGGTCAGGAGAGTATAATTAATAACAGTAAATTATCGAAGCTGCACCCTGCACTCGATACGGCAGGACTTGACAGGCTGCCGGAAGAACCGGGGGTATACTACTTCTATAATGATAAAAAGGAGCTTATATATACGGGAAAGAGCAGAAATATCCATCAGCGGGTAATGTCGCACCTGTCAAACAATACTTCCAAAAGGGCCATGCAGATGAGGGATGAAATAGCAGATATAGATTTTGAGCTGACTGGCAATGAGCTTGTTGCGCTGCTGAAAGAATCTGCAGAGATAAAACTGAAAAAGCCTCTGTACAACAGGGCGCAGCGGAGAACAGGTTTTACCTGGGGTATTTACACCTGCCAGGATACAAAAGGGTATATCACATTTGAGATAAGGGAAACAGGAAAGGATGGAGAACAGGCCCTCTCTGTGTTTACATCAAAAGAGAAAGCAAAGACCAGGCTGGCCCGACTTGTAAGCAAATATGAATTATGCCAGCAGCTATGCGGACTTTACAAATCCGGTAATGGCTGTTTCCACAGGCAGGTAGGCATATGCAGGGGTGCCTGCGTGGGTGATGAAAATGCTGCCTCATATAATATGAGAGCCCGGAAAGCCATGGATGAGTTTGTCTTCAGCAGGGATAATTTTTTCATTATTGACAGGGGACGAAATGATGATGAGAGATCGGCCATTAAGATAATAAACGGGCAGTATAGCGGTTATGGCTTTTTTGATATCAATGAGATGGGATTCGGCCTTCAGGCACTACATGACTGTATTATGCCTGCAGCCACTAACAGGGATATACAGGTAATACTGAAAGCCCATCTGAGGGATAATAAAAACTGCAGGCTTATCAAATTTTAATATTATCGTCTTCCGCAGTATTAAGTCAGGGATATCTACTACAGGTCCTTGCTGAAAGAAAACAGAAACTCCAGTCCGCCCCCTTCCATATTCTTCACTGATATCTGTCCCCTGTGAAACTGCACAGCATGCTTGACTATGGCAAGGCCCAGTCCTGTACCACCTTTCTTACGCGAACGACCTTCATCAATCCTGTAAAACCTTTCAAACAACCTTGGTATATGCTCTTCCGGTATGCTTCTTCCATCGTTGGTATACCTGAAATAATAGTAATTGTCATCCTCGTAATGTAAGACGGTCCTGATAGTTACATCTTCTCCTGCATAATTGATGGTATTCTCGAACAGGTTCTGGAAAATGGAGTGTATAAGTATCCTGTTCCCCCTGACCATAAGGTCCTCATCAATGTCAATCTCCACCTTCATATTTTTTGACTCAAGATTCATCCGCATACTGTCAACCACGCCCTTCACCACATCATACACAGGCACCTTCTCAATCGTATAGAATCCGGGGCCTTCCTCCAGCTTATTAAGAACGGATATATGATCTATAAGTTCAGACAGCCTCATGGCCTGGTCGCGCGTTCGCTCCATAAACTGCCTCTTTTGCCTTTCCTCGATATCAGTGTTAAGAAGCGTATCCAGGTAACCTATTATTGATGTTACAGGTGTACGCAATTCATGGGCTATATTTGAGGTTAACTGCTGCTTGAGCACCCTGTTCTTTTCTGATTTGGTGATATCTTTTATAACGATCTCAAAGCTGTTATCCTTGAATATATTGGCCCTTATAAGAAAATACCTGTTCTTTTTCTGGCATACTATTTCCTTATACGGTACCTCTCCGCTTATGCTCAGCTTCAGTTCGCTGCTTTTTTTATCGAGGTAAGCAACTATAGGCTTTATCTCCTCTATATTAAGAACATCTGCCGGCGATTGCAGGCTTATATCAGAGATAAGGTTTGCATTCTGTATAAAGGCATTATTTGAGACCAGTATCTCCCTGGCCGCGGAAAAGACAGCAACACCTTCCTCCATTGTCTGCAGGTGTCGGAATATCTTTTCCTGCTCGGTAATAAGCTCATCGCGTGTCTTCTTCAACTCACTGTAGATCTCTGTTATCTGGTTACCTATATTACCAAGCTCATTCCTGGGGAATTCAATATTGCCCAGTTCCTTGTTCTCCAGCGCACTGGCGGCAAAATTTTTCAACTGCCTGACTGATGAGCCCATCCTCTCGTTGATATATATAAGCGCAGCCCAGACTATGGCAAAAAGAATTATTATAACCAGCAGGAATAATTTATCTATCTTAAGTATTGATTTAATCTCAAAAGTATACTCGGCTGCTGTCCTGGTCAGATAATCATCAAAATTACTGGCATAATAGAAATATTTTTTTCCCGTGGAGGCCGATCGCCTCACTGATGAGCCGCTGTCAGAGCTGAGCGCCTCTCTGACCTCAGGTCTTCCAATATGATTCTCCATCCCTTCATAATCGCTTACGTCGCTGTCAAACAGAACCCTGCCTGTTTTGTCAATTATGGTTAAGCGCACATTGGGTACCGGAACAATCTCAACAAGCTCATTCAGCTCATTAAAATCA
>JBKHBA010000280.1:0-3666 GCA_046542595.1 Bacteroidales bacterium
CAAGGAGTCCATTTTTATTATCGCCCTGTCTGTTTTCCTGGGTATTGAGGTAATATCAAATGTACCCTCTGTCCTGCATACCCCGCTGATGTCAGGGGCCAATGCGATCAGTGGTGTTATAATTATCGGGGGCATCATACTGCTGGGACACTCCGATCTTAAATTCTCAGCCGACCTGGTGCTTGGCGTGCTTGCCGTATTAATGGGTACGCTTAATGTGGCGGGCGGATTTGTTGTTACCGACAGGATGCTTGAAATGTTTAAAAAGAAAAACAGGTAAGAGATGATGGAAACAATACTGACCACCGCTGATGGTGTAAATTTCACAACAGGCGAGGCTATACTGGAGCTCAGCTACCTTCTGGCCGCCATACTGTTTGTAATAGGGCTTAAGCTGCTCAGCCATCCCGAGACGGCAAGGAAAGGAAACCTGTGGGCTGGCTCCGGCATGGTGCTGGCCATGCTTACAACACTGCTGCTGCATAAAGATGCAGCGGGTAATAATATCTCCCTGACCAACGCTGTTGTTGTGCTGGCAGCCATAGCAGCTGCAGGCATAACAGGATGGATAATAGCCAGGAGGATAAAGATGACAGCCATGCCGCAGCTGGTCTCTTTCTTCAATGCCACCGGTGGTGCCGCATCGGCACTGGTGGCCTTTCTTGAATTCCCCAATGTCAGTGGCACGGGTGTTATAATAATCACCCTGCTGGGACTGACCATAGGCAGCATATCCTTTAGCGGCAGCCTTATAGCCTACGGCAAGCTCGACGGCAGGGTAGGCGATATAAGGGCCTCATTCATGAAATATGTTAATATAGCACTATTACTTATTGTCGTTATACTTATAGTACTTATTAGCAGCGGAAATACAGGCATGCAGAACCCCGTGCTGGCAGTGTCGCTGCTGCTGGCTATAGCTCTTGTCTATGGTGTTCTCTTTGTTATGCCCATAGGAGGTGCCGATATGCCGGTGGTTATTTCCCTTCTTAACTCATTAACAGGTATAGCAGCTGCTATGGCCGGCTTTATATACAGTAACCAGGCCATGATACTGGGTGGTATCCTGGTTGGAGCAGCCGGCAGCATACTGACCCTGCTTATGTGCAGGGCCATGAACCGCTCACTGATCAATGTTATAATAGGTGCTTTCGGGGGTGGTGGTGCAGCAGCAGAACATGAGGGAGGCACAATAAAAGAGATAAGTGTAAGCGATGCAAGTATACTGATGGCCTATTCACAGAGGATAGTGATAGTGCCGGGGTATGGTCTGGCCGTGGCCCAGGCACAACACATTGCCAGCGAGCTGGATGAGCTGCTGAGCGAGAAAGGTGTTGATGTTAAATTTGCTATCCACCCTGTGGCCGGAAGGATGCCGGGACACATGAACGTGCTGCTTGCCGAGGCTGATGTGTCCTACGACAAGCTGGTGGAGATGGATGATATTAACCCTGATCTGCCGAATACCGATGTGGTGATTGTTGTGGGGGCAAACGATGTAGTGAACCCGGCTGCCGAAGATGATCCTTCCAGTCCCATCTACGGCATGCCCATAATAAAAGCTCATACGGCAAAAAATATCATTGTGATGAAAAGAGGCATGGGCAAGGGATATGCAGGCATTGAAAACTACCTTTTCTTCAATGATAAGACAAGGATGCTCTTTGGCAATGCCAAGGACTCAATACAGAAACTGGTGGCAGAGATCAAATCGCTTTAGGAAATAAAACCAAACCAATTTAAGTAATTATTATGTACAGGATCAGGCTTATATTAATTGTACTGACGATTTTTCTCACCGGATTCAGGTCGGATAAGCCGGCATATATCTTATATGACAGCCAGGGCAGGGAGGCTTCCTGGGAGGATCTTATAAAAGATGCGGCCGCCGCCGATATAGTATTCTACGGTGAACTGCATAATGACCCCATTTCACACTGGCTTGAGCTGGAGATAACAAAAGATCTTTACAGTGTGCTTGGTAACAGGCTTATACCGGGTGCCGAGATGTTTGAAAGGGATGACCAGCTTATCATAGATGAATACCTGGCAGATATGTATGATGCCGGCAAATTTGAACCGGAAGCCAAGCTGTGGAAAAACTATGATACGGACTATAAACCACTGCTTGAGTTTTCCAGGGTGAATGGTCTTAAGTTCATAGCCACCAATGTACCCAGGCGCTATGCCTCGATGGTTAGCAGGTCAGGACTGGATATCCTTGACAGCCTGTCAGAAGAAGCTAAGGAATATATAGCCCCTCTCCCAATATTGTATGATCCTGAACTTAAGGGGTACAGGGATATGCTCAATATGATGCAGGGAGGAAACGGGATGGCCCATGCAAACAGCAATCTGCCAAAAGCCCAGGCCTTAAAGGATGCCACCATGGCATATTCAATACTCGAACACTGGCAGGAGGGTAAAACATTTATTCATTATAACGGGGCGTATCATTCGAGAAATTTTGAAGGTATCATCTGGTACCTGTTACAGGCTGATCCCGGACTTAAGATCGTTACTGTCGAAACGGTTATACAGGAAGATATCTCAGCGCTGGCAGAAGATAATAAGGGCGTAGCCTCGTATATAGTATGCGTGCCGGAGAGCATGACCAAAACAAACTGAGTGATGAAGGGGTGAGTAACCCGGTAGCCGGTGATACAGCATGTGAATTTATTTACCAGCCCCCTGGATCTTCAGGCATCAAAAAATGATATAATAAATTCTCATTAAGACTCTCCCCTGGATTTCTGTCCGAGGTAACCTCCGTGATGCCTCATGGCATAGTCTTTCTTTGTAAAGCCTATCTTCTCCTGCAGCAGTACCACTACAGCATCACCTATTACCGCCATCACCGTGGTGGATGTAGTGGGTGTGAGTCCAAGCGTACACACCTCCGGTGGATTACCCGTCAGCAAAAGGTGGTCTGCGCTCTTTGCAAGCCTACTGTCCCTGTTGCCGGTAAGCACTATCACCGGTATACCTTTATGGAGCTCCTCCACAAGCCCCAGCAGTTCGAGTATCTCACGTGTACGACCGGAGTTGGAGATAACAAATAAGATATCATTCTCCTGAATGATACCCAGGTCGCCATGCTGGGCCTCGCTGGGATGCAGGAAGATGGCTGTGGTGCCCGTTGAGCTCAGTGTTGTTGCAATACTGTGTGCTATCTGCCCGGCCTTGCCCATGCCGCTGGTTATCACCTTACCCTTACGGCGGTGTACACGCTCGTAGATAGCCTCAACAACATCATTGTAAAAACCATTGACAGGTATGTTTTTTATTGCGTCAGCTTCCTTCCTGAAAATATCCTTTACTCTTTCCATTATCTTTTATCTGTGATTCATTATCCGGGGATGAATATAATCATTTACCTTATAATCAGCTAATAATATCATTAACTCCCTTAAGGACATAGTGTGGTTTATAAGGAAACTCGTCAGCAGTGGCACTGTTGGATATACCACTCAGCACCAGGCATGTGTCTATCTCCGATTCAATGCCTGCAATAATATCCGTATCCATCCTGTCTCCTATTATTATTGACTCCTCCCTGCCGCAACCCAGGCGCTTAAGGGCTATCCTCATCATCAGCGGGTTTGGTTTGCCCACAAAATAGGCACTCTTGCCTGTTGACAGCTCTATAGGAGCTATAAGTGCTTT
>JBKHBA010000281.1:0-3662 GCA_046542595.1 Bacteroidales bacterium
CACTTGCCCTTCTATGAATCCATTATTCCACCTTCCGCCTGCAAAACTGACCGAGTTCATATTTTCCCCGTCAATGTTTACAAGGCATAATTTAGATCTCAGCTCCCTGGGTACCTTCCCGCTTACTTTGATCGCCAGCTTATAACTGCTGTGAACAGGTATATATTTATTATGCACCTGGTGCAGATCCGAAAAAAGGCCTTCAGGGCCACCATGAATTTTTTTATAGTCGAAATATACTGCATCATAAAAACAGTTTGCGGGAAATTTCACCCTTATATCATCACGGATAAATTCATTTGGCTGGTCGTATGGCATCATGTAACTGCCTGCTTTTTCCAGTCCGGCAACATCTGCCTTTTCTGCCCTTATATTAAAGCTGATTGATGAATAATTATTATTGAAATCAGAAACCCCTATCTCAACCTTATGGGTTTCGCCATCGACGGTTTCTATTATGCCATTATTTATCAGGTGATTGTATGTGCTGATCAGGTTATTAGGCTCTCTGAAGGTTTTTTGTATATTGGAGCGGCTACGCACTTTTTCCTCATAATCAATGTGGCTGTTGATATAACGTGTCTCGGCAAAGGAAAACTCATCTATATTATGACTGTAGATAAGCCTGCCATCCACCTTCAGGTTGATAATACGGACACCGCAGCGGTTCCAGCTGTTATTGACGTAATCATGTGTGTTTATCCCGAAACCTACAGGTCCTGACACCCTGATAACTGAACCCTTTCCGGCCGTGTAATGTTCACTGCCTTTGTCTGCCTTGAGTATGAGCTTTTTATTTTTTCCGTTTACACTTGAAAGAGGACTGGCAGGATAAACAGCTACTGAATTGATCACAGGCTTTATATCATCCTTAATATCATAATATTGTACTGGATTGACAGGTTTTTCCCCAATTGTTTTTCTGACTTCAAAATGCAGATGAGGCCCCATGGAACTGCCTGAATTACCCGAGTAGCCTATTATCTCACCATTGCTTACATTGAACATATCCCTTTCAGGAAAGAGATTCACAGAAAAACTCTGCCTCTCATATTGTGCTTTTTTTACATAATTTTCTATATCAACGGCGAAGCTGCTCAGATGACCGTACACAGTTGACAGTCCATTCCCGTGCCGGATATATACCGCTTTGCCGAATCCGCCGGGACTTACAACAATACGATAGATATAGCCGTCAGAAGCGGCATATACCTTTTTGCCTGTAACACCCCCTGTCTTAAAGTCCACTCCTGAATGAAAATGCCCCGGTCTCAATTCCCCGAAATTGGCTGAGAGTATAAGCGGTATGTCAAGCGGGGGACTGAGAATATCCGGCTTGTCAGGTCCTTCATACAGGCTTAACAGAAACAGTGCAATAATAAGTTTATGTATCATATTTATCCGGCAGCTTCATTTATTCAACTATTCAGACAAAAATATTACACCTGGCCATTATCCCAAAGTATTACGCTTATTTTTTTTGTAAATACCGAGAACAATGTTAATTTTGTATTAAATAATAATCTATGACCGAGCTTGAAGTTGAAGAGCTTATACGGCTGAAAGGAAAAGTGGAGAAGTTATTAGACAGGTATGAGCAAACAAAGAAGGGATTTGATGCAGAAAGGTCTGAAAAGGAGAAGCTTGCAGGAGCTCTCAGCGATAAGGACGAAGAATTAGAAGGACTGAAAAAAGAATATAATAAATTGCAATTATCCGGTGCAATTAAGGGAGATGAAGAGAGTGCCCGGCTTGCACGTAAAAGGATAAATTACTTAGTGCGGGAAATTGATAAATGTATTGCTCTTTTAAATAATATATAATAATGGATGATAAACTTTCCATCAGGGTAAATGTGGCGGACAGGTATTATCCATTGAAAGTAAGCAGGGATGAGGAAGAAGGGATAAGGAAAGCAGCCCGTATGATCAACGAAAAAGTTTTGCAGTATAAGCAAAAATATGTTGATAAAGATATACAGGATTTTCTTGCAATGGCAGCCCTGCAATATGTGATACAGTTACTTGGTCTGGAGGATAAGGTGGAAGATAAAGATGTATCACAAAGTATCAGGCAGATATCAGAGAAGATTGATGCTGTACTTGAACCGGAAGAGTAAAACGACGTTCTTTCAAATAAAAGATAAAAAGTATTTGCCCGCATTGTTTCTTCATTCATTTTTGAAACTCAACACTTTAAAAATTGGAGTGAAGCTTAATATGACCAGGACAGGCCTCATTCACGGTTCGCCGTGAATTCCGGGAAACCGGGACAGTGGAAGTCCGATCCATATTAGCAGCTCCATCCATGTTATACAGGGGTTTTTTTAAAGTTGAAGAAACTCTGCGGGTTTTCATTTTAAATAAACATACTATTATGGAATTTATATTAACAAGAATAACACTTGAACTAATCGATTTGCTTGTGTGTGCAGGTGTTTTCATTGCCGGATCAGTGTTATCTTTCTTTTTATGGCAGCTTATACTTAAGAAAAGAACTGACAGGATCATAGCTGAAGCAGAGAATGAGGCAGAAGTGATGAAAAAGGAGAAAATACTGCAGGCAAAAGAAAAATTTTTTCAGCTGAAGTCAGAACATGAGAAATATATAAATGAAAAGAACAGTAAGATAGCACAGGCTGAAAACAGGATTAAGCAGAAAGAGACAGTCGTATCCCAGAAGCTGGAAGAAACACAGAGGAAAAAGAATGAACTGGATGCAATAAGGGATAATCTCAATAACCAGCTTGAGATAGTAGATAAGCGCAGCGAAGAGCTGAACCGGCTGCATAAACAACAGGTTGAACAGCTTGAAACAATATCAAGCCTGTCTGCAGATGATGCACGAATCCAGCTGATTGAATCACTAAAAGAGGAAGCCAGAACAGAAGCCATGTCTTTTGTCAATGAGATAATGGATGAAGCCAGGATGACCGCTAATAAAGAGGCTAAACGTATAGTGACAATGAGTATACAGAGGGTCGCCACCGAGGTGGCTGTTGAGAATGCGGTGACTGTCTTTCATATTGAATCAGATGAGATAAAAGGAAGGATCATAGGCAGGGAAGGCCGTAATATCAGGGCCCTTGAAGCCGCTACCGGTGTTGAAATTATTGTTGACGATACCCCGGAAGCCATTGTCCTTTCAGCTTTTGACCCCGTGCGGAGAGAAATAGCACGCCTGTCATTGCACCAGCTGGTAAGCGACGGAAGGATACACCCGGCACGTATAGAAGAGATAGTTGAGAAAACGAGAAAGCAGATAGAAGAGGAGATAGTTGAGGTGGGAAAAAGAACGGCTATCGACCTGGGTATTCACGGTCTTCACCCTGAGCTTATAAGACTGGTGGGTAAAATGAAATACCGTTCATCTTATGGGCAGAACCTTCTGCAGCACAGCCGTGAAGTGGCCAACCTCAGCGCTATTATGGCATCGGAACTGGGACTTAATGCAAAACTTGCAAAAAGGGCGGGACTGCTGCATGACCTTGGTAAAGTGCCGGATGACGAACCCGAGCTTCCACATGCTGTTTACGGGATGAAGCTGGCTGAGAAATACAAGGAAAAACCGGAGGTGTACAACGCCATCGGAGCCCATCATGATGAGGTTGAAATGACTTCACTCATAGCACCTGTTGTGCAGGTTTGTGATGCTATATCAGG
>JBKHBA010000282.1:0-3627 GCA_046542595.1 Bacteroidales bacterium
TGAAAAACCCTATAATGTCTACGGTGGGCTGCAGGATAATGGTTCCTGGCGCGGACCGGCATATACATGGACCAACGGTGGTATTATCAATGAGTTCTGGGACTTTATTATCGGGGGTGATGGTTTTGATGCCCTCCCTGTGCCGGGCGATCCGGGATACTGCTATGCACAGTCGCAGCAGGGCAACCTGCGGAGGGTGGACCTGCTGACAGGAAACGGCAAAGGTATTAAGCCGGCAGCTGAGGGTGACGAAAGACTGCGTTTTAACTGGAATTCAGCACTCGCCCAGGATCCTTTTGATAATAATACTATTTATTTCGGCAGCCAGTTTGTGCATAAGAGCACGGACCGGGGTGACAGCTGGGAGATAATCTCCCCCGACCTTACAACTGATGATCCTGAGAAACAGAAGCAGAGGGAAAGCGGAGGGCTCACCATTGATGCCACAGGAGCTGAGAATCACTGCACCCTGCTGGCAATAGAACCAAGTCCGCTGAAAGAAGGACTCATATGGGCCGGATCGGACGACGGCAAACTGCATATCACACAGGATGGCGGAGAAAACTGGAAAGATGTCAGCGGGAATATCAAAGGAATGCCCGCAAATGCATGGATAGCACAGGTAAGCGCATCGGAGCATAATGAAGGGGAAGCATTTGTTGTGGTAAACAACTACAGGCTGGGAGATTACAGTGCATACCTCTTCAGTACTAATGATTACGGCAAATCATGGAAGCAGATAATAGACGATAATGATGTATGGGGCTATGTACTGTCATTTATACAGGACCCTGTGGTACCGGAACTTATGTTTGCAGGTACGGAATACGGTCTTTATGTGAGCTTTGACGGATCGGAAACATGGAATAAGTGGACAGTGAATTATCCCACCGTATCAACCTATGATATGGCCCTGCAGGAAAGGGAGAATGACCTGGTAATAGGCACCTTCGGACGTTCAATATGGGTTATTGATGACATAGTGCCCCTGAGGGAACTGGCACGCAGCAAAACAGGTATTCTCAGCAAAGAGCTGGTAATGTTCACGGCACCGGAGGCTGTTATGGCAGAAACTAAAAACCTGCCCGGTTATTATTTCAGGGCTGATGCCCTTTACGAAGGTGATAATAAGCCGCGTGCAGCAATGATATCTTTCTATACAGGAATGGATAATGATGATGATGAGAAGCTAAGCATATATGTACTTGATGATAAGGGTGATACCCTGAGAACCATGGAAACAGGATATGAGAAAGGCTTTAACAGGGTGTTGTGGAACTTCACCATGGATCCGCCAGAGATGCCGGGGGTAATAGAAAACGATAACGGGGGGAGGAACCGCTATTACAGGTATCGCAGGGGGCCCAGGGTGCTGCCCGGAAACTACAGGCTCAGCATTGCAAGAAACGGAATAAGCTCATCATCGGATATTAAGGTAAGTAATGATCCCAGGATGCCTGAACCAGACACAGATGCAATAAAGGCAAACAGGGCAAGAGCTTCTGAACTGCAGCCGGAAATCAAAGAGTATAACAAAAAATACGCAAGCTTTACCAGGATAAAAAAGGATCTTGCGAAGATGGATGATTTAATACCTGACGACGCACCCTTCGCAGAACGGTATAAAGAAGTTTATGATTCTGTAAGCAAGGCATATAATGAAATTACCTCAGCCCTTACCGACAGGAGGGAAGGACTGGCAAGGGATATGTATGGGATAAATGTTCTCTATACAGCCACGGCAGCCCTTAACGATACACAGGAGAAATCTGTAAGAGATGCCCTGGAGGCCATGAATAAGGCTGAAGAGATGTTTGACACCTTTATCGAAGAAGAGTGGTCCAGGTACACCGGCTTCTTCAGGGATAATAATATTACACTGGATAAAATACTGGAATAGCAGGATATGGCGGATGGTCCCGGGTTTACCGGGACCCTGTCCTGTCACTTAACGACCTGGACCGGGAGCCACATCTTCCAGTATAATGGTATATACAAGGGGTGTATAGCCGGGGATACCATAGGTGCCTGCGCTGCCATAGGCCAGAGTGCTGGGTATTACCAGCATGGCCTCACCTCCTTCTTTCATATAAGTAATGCCTTCATCCCATCCCTCAATGACATAACCGGTGCCAAGGACAAAACGGAAAGGTTCATCTTCCATATTATCTGCAAAGATACGACCATCAAGAAAAGTACCCCTGTAATGCACCTCCACCGTATCACCCGCAACAGGTTGCAGTCCGGTTCCCTCAATCAGCTCAACATAATACAGTCCGCTCTCTGTGGGTTCAACATCTATATCATTGGCATCAAGGAAGTTCTGTATTCTTTCCAGTTCATTATCATCAATCTCCTGGTTCTTAAAACAGGATGTCATTCCTGCCATAATAAATATTATAATGGATATTGCCAGTACCTGTTCTATTCGTTTTCTCTTCATCATTTTTAACTGTTATAATCTTTACACTCTCTCTTAACAAAAACCATGCAAATATACACTAATTTACTTCCACAACTTTGATATCATAAACAAGAACAGCCCTGGAAGGCACTTTTTTATCGTCACCCAACAGGCCATAAGCCATGTAAGAAGGCAGAATAAGTATCGCTTCCGATCCTTCATCCAGTAGTTTTACACCTTCGTTGAGTCCTGCCGGCACATCAGACCTGCCCAGATCAAAACTCATCACCCCATCCTCATCCGAAGAATACACTACGGTACCATCCAGCAGGCTGCAGCTATACTCAAGCCTTACATGTGAGCCCTCACTTATGCGTCCCGTATCAGCTGCTGTTGCAGACACCCATAATCCTGTGCCCGTCTCCTTCATATCAAGCCCTTTCCTCTCTATATACCTGATTATTCTTTCACGATCCTTTATCTGCAGCTGCCTGTTAATCTCCGTAAGCTGCTCAGGGCTTATTTTTCCTGAACCCTCAGGTTCCTTACGGCCATCACCACAGCCTGCAAGCAGGAGCAGGCATAAAACAAGAGGGTATAAATAAATATTTTTCATACCGGCGGCTTATTTTTTTACTGACTCTTTTATACCGGCAGCCAGCTCTTCAAAATAGGCCCGGCACTGTTTCATTGTACCGTCATACCTGCCGCCCGCAGCATTCCTGTGGCCACCTCCCTTAAAATAATTCACAGCTACCTGGCTGGCATTAAAATCTCCTTTGGACCTCAGGGAGACTTTTATATGATCCTTCTTTTCAATAAAAAGGGCAGAAATAAAAATATCTTTTACCGAAAGAGGCAGGTTTACAAAACCTTCTGTATCACCAACCGCATGCTTAAAGCGCGCCAGGTCATCCATTTCCAGGTAAATATATGCTGCTGAGCTGTCTTTAAGATACACCAGGCGCTCATACAGTGCAAAGCCCTGCAATCTCAGCCTGTTAATGGAAAAGTTATCATATATCCTTGATGATACCGCATCCCTGTCAAGGCCGCTGTCAAGCATAAGGGCTACGTTCCTCAGGGTGTCACCGTTAAATGTACCATAGCTGAAATTACCGGTATCCGTTATCATTCCCACATATATTGGTTCAATAAATTCCTTATCAATAAAAGGCTCACCTTCAATATTTTTTATAAGTGTAAAGATCAGCTCTGCAGTG
>JBKHBA010000283.1:0-3615 GCA_046542595.1 Bacteroidales bacterium
AGGGCAGCTCATTGCGTATATTATTTATTTTCTGAAGCACCTCATCATACTTCTCCTCAGCATCTGTGTTAAAATCGAATTCGACGGATATGGTTGCCGAGCCGTCCCTTACCGAGGTGCTTATCTTTTTTATCTTCTCCAGCTCATTGAGTGCTTCCTCCACCGGCATGGCCACCAGCTTCTCCATCTCCACGGGATTGCTACCGGGCATAACCACCACTATGGATGTTCCGGGTACATTGATCTCCGGGTTTTCTGTCCGGGGCATGACTATCAGCGATCGTATGCCTGCGGCTGCCAGGAAGATAAACAGCATCCAGGTGAAGGAGGAATTATCAATTGCCAGTCGCGGTAGCTTCATTCGTTTAAATTTTTGCTGTCTGTTTTGTTCATCAGAGGCTTAACTCATTTATCCATGTTGTTTAACTCTCAATACTGTTTATCCCTGCACGTTTTCGTCTCCTTACCTGTCTGCCTCTATGGTGTCTATTACGCTTATCTCTGTACCCTGACTCAGATAGGCGGCACCGTCAGTTATTATCATATCATTTTCCATTATGCCCGAGGTAATGATAATATTACCGTCTTTTACCGGTCCGGTTATTATATCCCTCTTTACTGCCCTGCCATTCTCGGCCACAAAGAGACTGGCCCTGTTTCCTTCGGCCTCGCGTATGGCGGTAACGGGTATGCTGTAGCCCTGTGAGCTGTCCGGGGGGTATATGGCAGCCCTGCTGATAAAGCCTGAGCGGAAGCCGGTAGCGGCATTCTGCAGCTTAAGCTCAGCCTCATAGGTGCCCGTCACCGGGTCGGCCATAGCCCCCAGCTCCGATATGGTGGCCCGGAAAAGGCGGTCAGGATAAGGGTCCATGCTTATCACGGCACTGTCGCCCACAGCCACCCGCACTATATCCTTATCCGTAAGGGCCACCCTCACCACCCATTCATTGGCTGTTGTGGCAAACAGCAGTACGGGGTATCCCGGTGCTGCCATCTCATGCTCTTCCATAAGTATCTTCTGTACCTGTCCGTTTGAGGGCGCTTTTATAAAGGAATGCTTATAGTTAAAATCGGCTATCTGTTTGGCGGCATAAGCCATGTTGAGAGCCGAGCGGGTATCCTGGTACTGTTCGAGCGTGGCCACACTGTCGCGATACAGGTTCTCAACCCTCTCCAGGTCGCGCAGAGCCTTTTCGTGCGCTGTGCGGGCTTTCTGCCTCTGTGCGCTTATCTCCGAGAGGTCAAGCCTGGCCAGGAGTTGCCCTGACTGCACATACTCACCTTCATGGACATTGATAAGGTCAATCAGTCCGCCCGTCTTAAAGCTTAGCTTCATTTCTTTGCGTGTGGCCAGCATCCCGCTGGCCCTCACCGGCACGGTATAATCGCATGGTATGGCGTGAGCCAGCTTTACCTTAACAGCTGTTCCTTCCCCGCTGTTTTCAGCTGACTGCTGCCTGCAGCCGCTGATAAGCAGGATGAGAGTTGCAATAGTGATTAATGTTTTATTCATGTGGTTATATTTTACCGCGTGAATTCATCTCCCCTGGCATATTCCATTTCAGCCAGCTTAATGAAATAATTGCTTACAGCGCTTATATGATCCGAGTTTGCTTCCGTCATGGCCGTACGTGCATCTGTCAGTTCAAGCAGTGTGGCCTGTCCCTGTTCATATCTTTTCTGTACCACCCGGTATGCTTTGCGGGCCGACTCCTGCTGTTTCCCGGCGGCTGCCACCTGGTCATAGGCCGAGAGCACCGAGTAGTAGCTGTTAAGCACCTCCATCTTAATGGATTCTTCAGCCTCACGGTATATCTCCTGCAGTTTTTTGGACTCCAGCTTTCTCTGCTCCGTCTTATGTTTGTTTACCATACCCCGGAACAGATCCCATTGCAGCACGAGTGAGGCAAGCACAAAATCATCATCCGCGGTGAAGCTGTACTCCTTGCCCTGGTAACCGTAATTGACCACTCCTGTTATCTCCGGCAGGTTATCAGACCTGTCGAGCTTCAGTGCATAGTCGTTGGCAGAGATATAGCTGCTTATCTTGTCCAGCTCACCGCGTTTATCCAGTGCATGGTCCTGCGCCTGTTGGAGTCCAGGTACCGGCATTGGTTCCTGTACCTGTCCGGGCTCAAAGTCTGTTGTAAGGGGCCTGTTAAGCAGGAAGTTAAAATATGATTTTGAGCTTTCATAATAATTGACCGCCCTGGCCCGTGCCGCCTCCGCCTTTGACAGCTCGGCCTCAGAGCGGTGTACCGCATCAATGGTAATCTTATCATTATCAAAGAGGCGCCTGCTGACCCTCAGGCTCTCTTTTACCAGCAGTATGGTGCTGTCTGCCAGCTCCAGCATCGACAGGGCACTGTAGCAGGTGTAGTAGGCTGTTTTTATCTCTTTGACCAGTTCGCGCTCATACAGGCCTATATCGGCATGTGCTATCCCGGAATATTCCTTATTGATCCTGTAGTTATATATAAGGTCGGTGTTAAAAATGGGCTGTACCATTGTTATTTTAGCCTCGTGCTCGCGCGGACGGTAAAAATTGAATGACTGGTTTTCTATTGAGGGGAACTGTGCAGTGCCGGTAAGCATATTAAGGGTTGAATAGACGGGATTCAGCAGGTCGCCTACAGGAAACTCAATGACCCTGCCTCCACGGGCTAAGGTGTAGCGTGCGTTTATATCTATGTCAGGGAAGAATAATGAACGCGACTCCTTCAGCTTTGACAGGCTGATGGTGTAATCAATATTACGTTGCCTTAGCGTATGGTTGCTTTCAAGTCCTTCCCGGATATACTCATCAAGCACGCTGTCCTGTGCTCTTCCCGGCAGGGGCAGCATGGCAAGGGCGAGCATCATGATGATTATCCCTTTCATGACCTTATACCGTTTAACACCAGCTCAATTGATGCATCCAGCAGCTCTTCGGTTTCCATTTCGACCATTTCAAATAAGCCCCGCTGTATGGTAACAAACTGGAACATGCCAAGCATCTGTGACCACAGGGTGTTGGCTATTATGCCCGGGGGTATATCGCTGCGTATTACTTTTTCATTTACGCCCTGCTCCACCAGTTCCATTACCATTCTGACGGGTGTCTCCCTGAAGATAACGTCCTTTAGCTCTTCCCTGCTGAGGCTTAGCTGTTTGAAGTCGAGACTCTCAACATACAGTATGGACTTGAGGTGACCGGGGAATTTTCCGGCAAAGCTGATAAAGGTGGCGGCCAGTTTTTTCAGCTTATCTATTGCGTTGTCTTTTTTACTGCCAATATCAGGGACCAGGCTGTTGAGTATATTTATTGCCCTGATGGCCACAGCCAGGTGTATGTCTTCCTTGCTTTTAAAGTAGAGGTAGAGTGTTCCTTTGCTTAGTTCGGATCTTTTCGCGATATCGTCCATTGTTGCAGCATCAAAACCTGAGGAAAAAAATACTTTCTCAGCTGCATCAATTATTGATTCACGTCTTTTCTCCTTTTCCCGCTTTTTCCTTTCACCTGTTCCCATTGGCATATTCTTTTTAATGACTGTCAGTCATAATATGACCAAAGGTACAATTTTATTTTTAATTTAATCCCCGGATGAACGGCGGGAAGAGAATATCAGGTATGCA
>JBKHBA010000010.1:0-19261 GCA_046542595.1 Bacteroidales bacterium
TAAGCAATCCCCTGGAAATAGTGCTTAAACTCAGGGGTGTTTCTTTCAAATGGGACAAAGAAGGCAATCTTGCAGGTAAAAGAAGTATAGGCCTGATAGCACAGGAAGCAGTTGAGGTGGTGCCCGAACTGGTGCTTAAAGGCAGTGAATACTATGCTATCAATTACGCTCCCTTAACCGCACTTCTTATTGAAGCAGTGAAAGAACTCAAAAAAGAAAACGACGAACTTAGAGGAGAGCTCTCAAAGGTGGAAGAGCTGGAAAGACAGGTACAGGAACTGCGTGGATTGATAAGCGAATAATCCCTGGCCCCGGCTGCAAGGCTATAGAAATATTTTAAGCAGCAATAGCGCCGGTCAGGCAGGGCCTGCCGGAAGCTTTACGAATGCAGGCGCTTGCATTCCCTTTAGTTTTTTTCTGGTGCATGCATCACCCGGGGATTATTTATGTCTTTAGCATAAAGAAATCAAATAAAACGTGTCAACAATGAAAAACCTTAAATTATTTTTAATAGCAATCTTATGTGTGGCCACTGTAACAAGTGCCGATGCACAGTTCACAAAAAGGGTTAGCGGTAACGGTAATGTGCAGAAAGAAGAGAGAAATGCCACTCCTTTTACAGGTGTTAAAACCAGCGCCGGCATTGATGTATTTTTAAGCCAGGGCCAGGGGCACAGCATAGTTGTTGAAGCCGATGAGAACCTGATAGATTACATTATCACAGATATAGATAATGGTATTCTCAAAATTTATCCTGATAATATAAATATCAGGGGTACCAGGACGATGAGGGTTTACGTAACAATGGAAGATGTTGAGTCACTTCATACATCCAGTGCAGGTGACATAATCGGTGAAACGCCTGTCAGAGCTGAAAAAATGAAAATATCAACCAGCAGTTCGGGTGATGTCAAGCTGGAGGTCTATGCCAGTGAGTTGCGGCTTAAAACAAGCAGCGCCGGTGATATAACACTCAAAGGAACAGCTGACTATGTTGATGCCTCAACCAGCAGTGCCGGCGACATAAAGGCCTATGACCTGGAGGCCAGGGAAGCGGATCTCAGGGCTTCAAGTGCCGGAGATATTAAGATAACCGTCACAGAACGGATGAATGCAAGAGCCAGCAGCGCAGGTGATATACATTACCGGGGCAATCCGCAGTATGTAGATGCAAGATCCTCGAGCGGCGGTGATGTAACAAGGAAATAGCAGCGTGTAATAATACGCATAAGCTATACTATATATATTAGCTTTATTTATTGGTAGCAGGGACACATAATTCAGTGTCCCTGCTACTTGTTTTGTATGCATTGACTACCTTTGTGGCAAATTTTTGTATATGGCTAACAGAAAAGCAGACCTGGCAGTGCTGGGATCAGGAAGCTGGGCCACAGCCCTGGTTAAGATGTTCAGCACAAATGCTGAAAGCATAGCATGGTATATACGTGAGAAAGATGTGATAGAGCATATATATGCTTATAAGCGCAATCCCAGGTACCTGAGTACGGTTAACCTGGATACAGACAGGCTGTTACTTACACAGGATATTAACGAGGCTGTTAATATGGCCGAAATATTAGTCTTTGTTATTCCTTCAGCATTTCTCAGGGACAGCATGGCCGGACTAACAACTGATATATCCGGCAAGCTCGTATGCTCGGCAATCAAAGGCATCGTACCGGAACATAATTATATCGCAGGCGACTTCTTTCATAAACAGCTGGCTGTGCCGGAAAACAACCTGGTAATACTGACCGGTCCCACGCACGCGGAAGAAATAGCTATGGAGAAGTTAACATATCTTACCGTGGCTTCCACGGAAAAAGGAAAAGCAGAAAAGGTAGCCAGCCTGCTGCAAAACCATTACCTCAAAACAATAATATCAGATGATATTAAAGGTACCGAATATGCAGCTGTGATAAAAAATATTTACGCCATTGCGGCAGGCATAGCACACGGCCTTGGCTTTGGTGATAATTTCCAGGCTGTGTTGCTTGCCAACGCTGCCACCGAGATGAAAAGATTTATCAGGTCAGTATTTAAAAATGATCGTGATATAAACAGCTCCCCCTACCTTGGAGACCTGCTTGTAACGGCTTATTCAAAGTTCAGCCGCAACAGGATGTTCGGCAATATGATAGGCAAAGGATATTCGGTAAGGTTTACACGTATGGAGATGGACATGATAGCTGAAGGTTATTATGCCTCTGATTGTATCAACGATATAAACAAGGGATTAAAGATAGAAATGCCCATAGCAGACACTGTGTACAGGATATTATACCATAAGGCAAATCCCGCTTTGGAGTTTGAGAAACTGACAGGCTTATTAAAATAGAACTAAGTAAGCAGTCCGCTTCAGGAAAAAAGTCAAATATTATAAAGAAGGAATATGAGCTTAAAGATAGATTATACCGGTTGCCTCAACTTATTAAGCAGAGAAGAGGTCAATAAGAAGTCACAGGAAGCGCTTGATCATCTCAAAACGCTGATGGAGGGCTCAGGAGAGGGCAGTGACTTCACAGGATGGATTGACCTGCCTGAAAAATCAAAATCCCGGTCAGGGAAAATAAAGGAGGTAGCCGGCAGGTTAAGGTCACAATCAGACATAACGGTCATTATAGGTATAGGAGGATCGTACCTTGGTGCAAGGGCAGTGATAGAAGCCCTCGACGCCTGCAGACCGCCGGTGAAAGATAAGAAAGAGCATAAAGTGCTTTTTGCCGGCCAGAATATCTCTGAAGATTACATGAGCCGGCTTGCTGCAAATCTTGCAGGTAAAGTTTTTAATATTATAGTAATATCAAAATCAGGCACCACTACCGAACCGGCCATTGCCTTCAGAATACTGAAAAAGCAACTTGAGAAAACTATAGCTGCCGGAGAGGTAAAAAAGCATATCATAGCTGTCACCGACGCCGAAAAGGGGGCACTCAGGAAGCTGGCCGACCGTGAAGCTTACGATTCCTTTATTATACCTGATGATGTGGGAGGGAGGTATTCAGTGCTTACCCCGGTAGGACTCCTTCCCATAGCAGTTGCCGGCTATGATATAGACAGCCTTGTTAGCGGAGCGGCAGAGATGGCCTCAAGAACCAGGGATTATAATAATGCCAATCCAGCCATAGTATATGCTTCTGTACGGAATCTTTTGTATAAAAAAGGTAAGCACATTGAGATGCTGGTTAATTATGAACCCGGACTGCACTACATAGCCGAGTGGTGGAAACAACTTTTCGGGGAGAGTGAAGGAAAAGAAGGCAAAGGGCTGTTCCCGGCTGCCGCTGATTTCACAAGCGACCTGCATTCACTGGGCCAGTACATACAGGAAGGTGAGCGGATACTTATTGAAACGGTGTTGTCTGTTGCATCACCCGGATCAGAGATGATAATACCGCATGATGCTGATAACCTGGACGGACTTAATTATATTGCCGGGATGAGGCTCTCAGAGGTTAACGCAAAAGCGGAAGAAGGAACAATAATGGCACATGTCAAAGGCGCTGTGCCCCTGATAAAGATTAATATACCCCGGGGAAACGAGGCTTACCTGGGGCAGCTCCTTTATTTCTTCGAGATATCCTGTGCCATAAGTGGTTATATGCTTGGCGTCAATCCTTTTGACCAGCCCGGGGTAGAAGCATACAAGAATAATATGTTCAGGCTGCTGGGCAAGCACTCATAACTGGCACTCATAAACAGATACAGTAAGGCCCGGATCATACGCATTAACGTAATGCACCCGGGCCTGTAAGATTATTAAAACTCTAAGCTGCTTAGAGATTATGTTTCTTTACAAAATCTTCGATAACACCGCTAAGATCAGGGTATCCTATCTCCTGCAGATCATAATAAACCCTTGTATTGGGCTTTTTGATATTTATTATCCTGTTAAGATCTATAGGTGTGCCGATAATCACTGAATCACAATCGGTATTATTGATGGTTGCCTCCAGGTCTTTCAGCTGCTGATCGCCGTAACCCATGGCAGGCAGCAGGGTTCCAATATCAGGATATGTCTCAAATGTCTCTGATAACTTACCAACCACAAAAGGCCTTGGGTCAACAAGCGAGGCTGCACCGAATTTCTGTGCTGCCACCGTGCCGGCTCCTATCTTCATCTCACCATGTGTCAGTGTTGGGCCATCTTCAATAACCAGCACCTTCTTTCCCTTTATAACCGAGGGATCATCCACCTTGATAGGCGAAGCAGCATCAACGACAACAGCGCCGGAAGCTACTTTCTGTATGCTCTCCCTTACCGTGTTAATATCACCGGGTGCAGAGCTGTCCATCTTATTTATAACAACAACATCGGCCAGCCTGAGCGTTACCTCTCCGGGGTAATATCTCAGCTCATGCCCTGCCCTGTGCGGGTCAACAACAGTTATTGTCAGATCAGATTTATAAAACGGGAAATCGTTATTACCGCCATCCCAGAGTATAACATCACAGCCCTTGGGGTCCTTTTCTGCCTCCCTGAGTATAGCTTCATAATCCACCCCGGCATATATAACGTTACCACGCACTACATGAGGCTCATATTCCTCCATCTCTTCTATGGTACACTTGTGCTTTTCCAGGTCGCTTAGCTCGGCAAACCTCTGCACCTTCTGTGCGTTAAGATCACCGTAAGGCATGGGATGCCTTACAGCCACAACCTTAAGGCCCTTCTCCATCAGCAGCTCAATAACTCTTCGTGATGTCTGGCTTTTACCACAACCCGTACGTATTGCACCAACAGCAACCACCGGCTTTGTACTCTTCACCATGGTGTCTTTCGGTCCCAGCAGCACAAAGTTTGCACCTGCAGCATTTACAATGGCACTTACCGACATTACCTTATTATAAGTAACATCACTGTATGAAAATGCACAATCATCAACATCCAGCTCTTTTATAAGTGACGGGAGCCTGTCTTCAGAGTAAATGGGTATACCATCCGGATAAAGCTTACCGGCCAGCTCCTGTGGATATTTTCTTCCGTCAATATCCGGTATCTGGGCTGCCGTGAAAGCAACAACATTATAATCGTCATTATCGCGGTAATAAGTATTGAAATTATGAAAATCCCTTCCCGCAGCACCTATTATTATTACATTTTTGCTCATAATATTATTTTAATTTAATTGATTTAAATATTCAGGTTCAACTGAAAAAATAGAACTAACAAATTTATAATTTAACTGGTTAATTTCCTTATATTTGGGTAAGTTTTTATCAATGCCGGTGATCTGGCTCAATTACCTGAATTGCTGAACTTTGGTATATTTATTGTAATATACTGCCAATATGTTAAAGAAAATATTGGTATGATCCGGTAATGAATAATTATTTTAAGCCAGATAGTGAATTAACAAGCTACAGAAGCAGATGAATGTCCTTGCCCATATATATCTTTCAGGTGACTCTGATGAGATCATTATAGGCAATTATATAGGGGATTATGTTAAAGGACGCGACTACCTTAAATATCCCGAACTGATAAAAAAGGGCATCATACTACACAGGCATATAGATGAATTTACGGATAAACATCCTGTGGTACACCGCAGTAAAATGCATTTCACACGCAAGTACCACAAATATGCAGGTGTTGTTATTGATATTCTATACGACCATTACCTCACCAAGGAATGGGATACTTTCTCAAGACGGCCGCTGGAAAGCCTGACATACCAGTTTTACCGGGCCATGGTAAATAATTACGAGATATTACCACCAAAGGTCAAGGACCGGTTTCCTTTTTTTATTATCAATAACTGGATAGAGTCATATAAGACAAGCAAGGGCCTGAGAAAGGTCCTTAGCACACTAAGCAAAAGAACCAGCCTTCCCCCTGAATCAAAATATGCCATCAGGACATTCAACAAGAATTATTACAGCCTGGAGGAAGACTTTATGGAGTTCTTCCCCCAGCTAATAGAATATGTAGAGAAGGACTTTGGTATCCCCCTGTCACATCGCATAACCCTCCCCTTCTGAAATATTCTTCAGTAAAATTTACCGGGATATTTTTCATAATCCTTAATAGGTCCCCTTTGGAACACCCTTCAGCAATCTGTTTAAGCAAGGTTTTTTGAGATTTTTTTCACAATCCTTACTATGTCCTCTTTGGAACACCCTTCAGCAAACCGCTTTAAGCTGGTATGTCAGAGCATATGCTCATTGCGGCTTGCATCAAGCCGCAGAAAGATAAACAGCAGTATGGTAAACCCCCAGAGCGAAGAACCGCCATAACTGAAAAAAGGCAGAGGTATGCCTATTACAGGCATCAGTCCTATGGTCATGCCGGTATTAATAAGAAAATGGAAAAGGAGGATTGAAACCACCCCGTATCCATATATCCTCGAGAAAGCTGAACGCTGCCTCTCTGCAAGAATCAGCAGCCTTATAAGCAGGAAGGAGAACAGAATTATCACCAGTCCGGTGCCTATAAAACCCCATTCCTCACCTACTGTACAGAAAATAAAATCAGTACTTTGTTCGGGCACAAACTTAAATTTTGTTTGTGTACCCTGCAGGAATCCCTTCCCACTGAAACCGCCTGAGCCTATTGATATTTTTGACTGGTTAAGGTTATAGCCTGCATCTGACGGATCAGACTCTATGCCCAGGACTACGTTTATACGCGTTTGCTGGTGAGGTAGCAGCACATTATTAAATGCATAATCAACCGAATAGCTGAACACCATGCTGCCCATCAGGAAGGCCATGATGATAAGCACATATTTGGCTTTGTGCCTGAAAATATAATATGAATAAATAAGCCCGGATATAATTAGCGCCCCTATAAAAACCAGGTCGGGCTGAGTTTCACCCCTCAGCCAGTATATTATACCGTAAAGACCGGCAGCTGTAAGCAGGTATATAACCAGGCCCTTAACACTTATACCAGCCCCCCTTCCTGTAATCAAATGAAAGATGAAGGCTGCCAGTATCAGAGCGGAATAAATATATATACTGTCAGCCAGCATCACTGCAATAAACAGTATTGCAGCCAGTATTCCTATAACAAAGTAATAGATTGACAGTCCTTCCCTGAACAACACAAGCACGAGTGAAAAGAAGACAAGTGTTGATCCCAGGTCTGGTTGAAGAGATATAAACAGTGCCGGGGCAAATATTATCAGCAGGGAAACAGAAAGCACCTTAAAGGAAGATACCGTTCTGCCCTCTTTTGAAAGGTACCTGGCCAATGCCAGGGCTGTGACAAATTTGGCAAATTCAGCTGGCTGCAGACTGAAACCGCCTATTTCAAACCACGATCTGGCTCCGTGTACCTCCTTGCCTGTAAACAGTACCAGGACAAGCAATAATAAAACAGCAACATACAGGGCCCATGAGAAGAAAACATAAAAACGGCTGTCCATCACCAGGATAATAAAAGCAATGAACAGGGCAGCCAGTATCCATATCATCTGCTTACCATATCTCTGGCTGGTATCAAAAATACTCGCATGCTCCTCGTTATAAACGGCTGAATAAATATTTACCCATCCGAATAAGACAAACAACAGATAGATGATTACCACTATCCAGTCAAGATTGGCCAGTATGTTAACTCTTCTCGTCAATTTCCTCCCCTTCTGTATTTATCAGTTCTTCCAAATCCTCATCCTCACCTGTATCTTCTTCGAGGTCTTCTTCTTTCTCCTCATCGGGCACGGGCGGATTAAGTATATAGCTCTCAAGCCAGTTATTCTCATTTTCGCCTTTCAGGTACCTCTCTATCATAAGGCTGGCCACGGGTGCTGCGTATGTTGACCCGAAGCCTGTATTCTCAACATATACGGCTATGGCTATCTTCGGATCTTCCTCCGGGGCAAAGGCAATAAAAATTGAATGGTCGGGTCCATGAGGATTTTCTGCCGTACCTGTTTTACCGCACATCACTATATCCCTGATAGCTACCCAGCTGGCTGTAGCTCCTTTCCCTCCATTGACCACACCACGCATTCCTTCGATTATAACCTCAAAATGCGATGAATCAATGCTTATCTCATTTTTCTGCCTGTAGTCCGTATCAAGGGCAAGGCTATCCTGGTCAATGGCTTTAATAATATGAGGTGTTATATACGAACCCCTGTTAGCTATTGCAGCGGTCATATTAGCCATCTGCAGGGGTGTTGTACCAAGTTCTCCCTGGCCAATGGCCATGGATAATACGGTAAGGGCTTTCCAGCGATTTTCACCGTATATATTATCATAGAATGATGTCTTTGGCACAAAGCCACTCAGTTCATTCGGGAAATCAATTCCCAGCTTTGATCCGAATCCAAACTCAGCAAGGTATGATCGCCATATGTTCAGACCTTCTGCTGATGAGCCATAGACAGGGTTATCAATAAGGCGCCTGAAGGCATTACAGAAATATGCATTACATGATGATGTGATGGCCTCCGTCATATTAAACCAATCAAAATGATGACATGCCACACTTACACCCGGGGCACGATAGCCATGGTCACAGAAATATTCATAATTCTTGTTCAGTGCCCCTTCCTGAAGAGCAATAAGGCCGTTAACAGGCTTAAAGGTTGAACCGGGAGGATAGGAGGCCATCAGGGCCCTGTTAAACAGGGGCTCCAGGGTGTCTCCCTGCAGTCTCTGGTAATTTTCGGATCTTATACGCCCCACAAGCAGTGAAGGGTCATAATCAGGTGTGGAGATAAGGGCCAGCACTTCGCCGGTGGATGGCTCCAGGGCCACTATGCTACCGTTTTTGTCACCCATCAGTTTCTCCCCGTATAACTGGAGATCGATATCAAGTGTGGAGATAATATCCCTGCCCGGTTCGGGCACGGTATCATACCTCCCATCCTGGTACAATCCCTGGATCCTGTTATATACATCAACAAGGTAAATCTTCAGTCCCTTGCTGCCGCGCAATTCTGACTCATATGTTTTCTCAATGCCGCTCTTGCCTATATAGTCGCCCGACCTGTAGTACGGGTCAGATTTAATCTCTTCATTATCTACTTCCCCTACATAGCCCAGGGCATGGGCGGCTGAGGGGTATGTGTATTTTCTGAGTGTGCGCCTTTGCACGTAGAAACCCGGGTATTTATATAATACTTCCTGCAGCCTGGCATATGTCTCGGACGATACCATCTTAAGAAAAATCGAAGGTGCATGCCGGGAATACTCTGCGGCCTTGCTTATCCTGTCATTAAAAGATTCCTTTTCAATACCCAGGATGGTGCATAGTCCGGTTGTATCTATTTCCTGCAGCTGTCCGGGTGTCACCATCAGGTCATAGGCAGCCTGGTTGTATACGAGCAGGTCCCCGTTCCTGTCATATATAAGTCCCCTGGCCGGATACTGTGTAACATACCTCAGTACATTATTCTCGGCAGACAAGCTGTAGTTCTTGTTCACCACCTGCAGGGAGAATAACTTTGCAAGCAGTATAAGAGCAGCAATAAAGATTATTGAGTAAAAGAGTATTTTCCGGCTGCTGTATTTATCCTTTAGTCCTGCCACAATTACCTCCTTATAACAAGAAACTGAATAATAATAATAAACACTATACTAAAGCCTGTGCTCAGCAGGGTTCTGAGCATGGTCCTGAAAAAATATTCAAACCTGAATACTTCTACATAGAACAGGGCAAGGTGGTGGAAAAAAACAATAATCAGTACATACATAAAGAACCACCTGAACCCATTGGTGCTTATCCCAGGCTTATCCCCCGGCTCATACCCTTCCCTGGGTGCTACCAGCTTAAGAACATAAGGCCTGAGGAAGCCGGCAAACACCGTTGCAGAAGTGTGAAGTCCGGGTGTGCCTGTTGTGATATCAACCAGCAGTCCGGTAAAAAAGGAGATTATCAGCAGGAGCCATGAGGGTGTTTCTAAGGGAAGGAGAAGTATAAACAATATATAGATATAGGGATTGACAAAACCGCTGAACTGTATATTATTCATTAATAACACCTGTATGGCGAATAACAGAATAAAGATACCGGCATATTTAAAAATGGTGTTCAGCATAATTATTTAACTGTTTGCCTGATAAGGCCTTCAGCCTCCAGCTGTTCTTCCTTTTCAAGGTTAATAATAATATAGACATGGTTCAGCTTCCTGAACTCTGTTGAGGGCCTGAGCTTTATTTCATAGAAATCACCCGGACTGTCATCAAACTCAGTTATGGTACCCACCATTATCCCTTCAGGGAAAACAGCGGAATATCCTGTTGTTTCAACGGTATCACCAATGGAGAGATTGACATGATGAGGTATTTCGCTCAGCAGCAATCTGTTTATATCCACCCCATCCCATCTCAGCGACCCGAAGTATTCGTTTTTCCGGAGCCTGGCGGAAAGCCTGAAGTCAAGATTCAGGGCTGACATAGCAACCGAGTAATTCCTGCCTGCCTCCACTATTATGCCCACTATGCCATTGGGACCGGTCACAGCCATATCTTCCTTCACCCCGTCAAAGGTACCCTTATCCAGGGTTATATAATTCTTTTGCTTATTAACACTGTTATTTACTGCATCAGCCTGTACATATACATATTGCTGCCTGTTTATACTGTCAGTAACGCTGAAGGTGCTGATATCAGCATTGTTGTATATGCGCTGCATTGAGTTTTTCAGCTCCCTGTTTTCCCTGAGGAGCTGTTCATTCATCTCCCTGAGGCTGAAATATTCAGCTGCCATGCTAATCCTTTCCTGGAAAAAAGCACTTGTACCGTTCAGTGCTAAGGACAGCTTAATATTATGGTAATTTGGCCTGGCAGCCAGCAAATAGATTGCTATCCCTTCCAGCAGAAGAAACAACAGTATATTCCCGTACTTTTTTAAGAAGTTTAACAGACTCCTCATTTATATCCCCCAATATTATCTCATCAGGAACGAAAATTTATCTGCATTTTTTAAAGCTACTCCCGTTCCTCTTGCCACTGCATGCAGCGGATCTTCGGCTACATGAAATGGTATGCTTATCTTATCACTCAACCTTTTTGAGAGGCCCCTCAGCAAGGCACCCCCTCCTGCAAGAAACACTCCCCTGGCTACTATGTCAGCGTACAATTCAGGTGGTGTTTGTTCGAGTACGCTAAGTATGGCTGTCTCGACTTTTGAGATTGATTTATCAAGACAGTGTGCTATCTCCTGGTATGATACAGGTATCTCAACCGGCATTGCGGTCATCAGGTTTGGACCCCTTACTATATAATCAGCGGGCGGCTCCTCGATAGACGGGAGGGCTGCCCCAACATTTATCTTTATATCCTCTGCCGTACGCTCGCCTATCTTGATATTATGCTGGTGCCTCATATACGACTGTATATCGGTAGTAAAACCATCACCGGCCGTTCTGATAGACTTATTACATACTATTCCACCCAGTGCTATAACCGCTATCTCGGTTGTCCCGCCACCAATATCAACAACCATACAGCCTTCAGGTGCTTCAACATCAAGGCCTATACCTATGGCCGCAGCCATGGGTTCATATATCAGGTACACATCTCTTCCCCCTGCATGCTCGGAAGAGTCGCGCACAGCACGTATCTCCACCTCGGTGCTGCCCGAGGGTATACAAACAACCATCTTAAGGGTTGGGGAGAAAAGTCCCGGTCTCTTATTTATCATCTTTATCATCCCCCTGATCATCTGCTCAGCCGCATTAAAATCGGCTATTACCCCATCCCTGAGCGGCCGCACGGTTCTTATATTCTCATGTGTCTTTCCATGCATCTGCCTGGCTTTTTCCCCTATTGCTATCAATCTGCCGGTATTTCTGTCAACAGCAACTATAGATGGCTCATCAACAACTATTTTATCATTATGTATTATTATTGTATTTGCCGTTCCAAGGTCAATAGCTATCTCCTGTGTTAAGAATGAAAAAATCCCCATTTTGAAAATTGTTAATAATAAATAATTAGTTAGTGTTTAAAATGCCTTGTACCGGTAAATACCATTGCCATACCTTTATCATTGCAAAAATCAATTGATTCATTATCGCGTACCGATCCTCCCGGTTGTATCACTGCTTTTATCCCTGCCTGGTGAGCCAGCTCAACGCTGTCGGCAAAGGGGAAGAAAGCATCAGAGGCCATCACGGCTCCCTTAAGGTCAAAATCAAAGCTCCTGGCTTTTTCAAGGGCAAACTTAAGGGCATCAACCCTTGATGTCATGCCCACACCGCTGGCATACAGCTGCTTATTGCCTGCAAGCACTATGCAGTTGGATTTACTGTGTTTTACTATCTTATTTGCAAATTCAAGGTCAGCAAGCTGCTCCTCCCCTGGCCGGGTATTTGTCACAGGCTCCATATCCTCCTGCCTTTCAGTTTTGTAATCCCTCTCCTGGAACAATACCCCGTTAAGGGCTGTCCGGTAAATATCAGGGCGCTCGTCACTGCCTTTATGTACCAGTATTATACGATTCTTTTTACGCTTCAGTATCTCCAGTGCCTCACTGTCATAAGAAGGTGCAAGGATGACCTCAAAAAAGAGTTTATCTATCTCCACCGCTGTCTCCCTGTCAATGGTCCTGTTAGTTATCAGCACACCGCCAAAGGCCGATACCGGGTCGCCGGCCAG
The DNA here is from genome assembly GCA_046542595.1 of Bacteroidales bacterium. Taxonomy (GTDB): domain Bacteria; phylum Bacteroidota; class Bacteroidia; order Bacteroidales; family VadinHA17; genus UBA9300. The sequence continues at coordinate 12,559 of JBKHBA010000010.1, forward strand.
GGCCGCCTTCCACGCATCTATAAGAACGGGACGTGATGCAAGGCCGCAGGCATTATTATGTTTAATAATGGCAAAGCTTGTTTCCTCAAATTCATCAATCAGCGATATGGCCGCATCTATATCGAGTATATTATTATATGATATCTCCTTGCCGTGTAACTGCTCAAGCATCTCCTCCATCCTGCCATAATAAAGTCCCATCTGGTGCGGATTCTCACCATACCTCAGTATCCTGGCTTCTGAAAAACTTTGTCTGAAAAGTTCCACACCTTCTTTCTCATTAAAGTAATTGAAGATATCTGTATCATACTCTGAGGTGACACTGAATGCTTCGGCAGCCATTAAGCGTCTCATATAATTACTGGTAACAGCTCCCTGTACCTCCAGCATTTCATAAAAATCAGGGTACTGGCTGCGGTGAGAGATAACCAGTATATCCTTAAAATTCTTGGCGGCAGCCCTCAGCAATGTTATGCCTCCTATATCTATCTTTTCTATTATCTCTTCCTCCGCCGCACCTCCGGCAACAGTCTCCCTGAAAGGATACAGGTCAACAATCACCAGGTCAACCGGGGGTATCTCATATTCCACCAGTTGCTCCTTATCAGATTCATTATCACGCCTGGCAAGTATTCCACCCAGGATCTTCGGATGAAGGGTTTTTACCCTTCCGCCTAAAATTGATGGATAAGACGTGATGTCTTCCACTTTCACGGCTTCTATACCCAGACCTGTAATAAACTCATGGGTGCCACCCGTGGAGATGATTTTTACGCCCAGCTCATCCAGCTTCTTAACTATTTTATCCAGTCCTTCTTTGTGGTATACTGATACTAAAGCAGATTTGAATATTTTATCACTCATAGTCAATGATTTACACTTAGCATTAAGGTTTCCTTAACGGCCATTAAAAATAGATAATTTTTTATTGTATTACAATGTATTCCAAACTTTTCAGGCAGGCCGGTATTTAATAATGTATTTCATTATATTTGGATCATGCTTTTTATAAGGTTGATAAAGGAAGGTTTTATGTTTGCAATAAACTCAATTATTGTAAACAGGCTAAGAACATTCCTTTCATTATTCGGGATTACCATAGGCATATTCTCCATCATCTCCGTTTTTACTGTGCTTGACTGGATGGAAGTATCGATCCGCGACAGTATTGAATCGATGGGTGACGATGTAATTTACATACAGAAGATGCCATGGTCTTTTGATCCTGATATAGCATGGTGGGATATTATAGCATGGCCGGCTGTTGACCTTGATGACCATGAAGCCATTACCAGGAATTCAACCAAATCTGCTGCTGCTTCTTTCTCTGTTATTTTTTCAAGGAATATCAGGTACAGGGACAAGGCGGTAGACCAGGCAATGATATGGGCTGTTTCCGAAGGTTTTGAAGACATCCGCTCATTTGAGATATCCAGTGGACGTTATTTTTCCCCCTATGAGCTGCTGGGGGGGCGCAGTGTAGCTGTTATAGGAGCCGTAACGGCCGAAACACTCTTTGAAGATACGGACCCGGTAGGCAGGGAGCTGTCTGTATCGGGCAATAAGACTACGGTTATCGGTGTGTTCAGGGAAGAAGGACAGGGAGGCATCAGCGACAGTGGTATGGATGAGATGACAGTAATACCGGTCAATTATGCCAGAAGGATGATCAACCTTCGTAACCGCTTTATCAACTCAAATATCATGCTTAAGGCAAAAGATGGTGTGGCAGTACAGGAACTTAGTGATGAGGCAGTGATGATAATGAGATCATCACGCAGGCTCAAACCTGACGAATCGAATAATTTCTCCGTTAACAGGGCAAGCCTCCTGACCCAGGGCTTTGAAGGCGTTTTTGCCGGCATCAATATAGGAGGATGGATAATCGGGGGCTTTTCCATACTGGTCGGCGGCTTCGGAATAGCCAATATCATGTTTGTATCGGTAAAAGAAAGAACCAGTATCATAGGTATACAGATGGCCCTGGGAGCAAAACGCTCATTCATACTATGGCAGTTCCTCTACGAGTCAATGCTTCTTTCAATACTGGGTGGTATACTTGGTCTTCTTTTTGTCCTTGCCGGTACGGGAGTGGTCAATTACCTGTGGGAGCTCAATATGCATCTGACTGCCGGTAATATTATCATGGGACTGGTCATATCAGGTACAATAGGTGTGATTGCAGGTTACGCCCCGGCCTACTCGGCCTCAAGGATGAACCCTGTTGAGGCCATAGGTTTTTCGTTCTGAGCTGCTGAGGTTTTGACAGCACTCACAGTGCAAAATACCCGTAAAGGGCACGCCCGATAATCATATATATAAGCAAGCCAACTATATCATTCATGGTAGTAATAAACGGGCCGGTGGCAACTGCCGGATCCACCTTGAACCGGTCAAGGATAAGAGGTATGGAAGTACCAAAAAGGGCTGCAAAGATTATCACAGCCAAAAGGGCTGAACTGACTGTAAGAGTAAGGGCAAATGAATCGCTCACAAACAGGTTATATATAAAAATCATAGCTGCCAGAATGAGACCGTTAAAAACAGCTACGATAAACTCCTTCAGCAGTCGCCTGAAGGTGCTCTCTCCCATCAGCGACTTATTTGCCAGTCCCTGTACAATTATCGCGGACGACTGTATTCCGACATTACCGGCCATAGCAGCGATAAGGGGTATGAAAAGAGCCATCTCTGGATACATTTTCAGGCTTCCTTCAAACTTGCCCAGTACAAGGGCGCCAAGCACACCACCGAGCAGGCCTATCATCAGCCATGGCAGCCTGACCCTGGTAATATGCAATACACGGTCACGCGCTTCCACCTCATCGGTCAGACCCGAAGCCATCTGGTAATCTCTCTCTGCTTCTTCTCTTATAACATCAACAATATCATCAATGGTGATCCTTCCCACGAGCCTCCCTATTGAGTCAACCACAGGTATGGCAACAAGATCATATTTGACCATTATCTGTGCCACCTCTTCAGCTTCTGCTGAGGTGGTAACCGATAATATATCATCCTCAATAATTGTTTTTACTCTTGTGGCGTTGTTTGTGAGCAGCATCCTTTTCAGGGAGACAATCCCTTTAAGTATATTGTCATCGTCTATAACATACATATAATACACCTCGTCCACTTCATCTGCCTGGTTGGCCAGCTCCTTCAGGCATGTCAGTATGGTCCAGTTCTCATTTACTATGATCATCTCCTTGGCCATAAGACCACCGGCACTGTTCTCGTCATAGCCCAGCAGGTCCACAATATCACCGGCCTGCTCCAGGTTGTCAAGATGCAGTAATATCTCCTCTTTCTTTTCTTCCGAAAGATCACCGATAACATCGGCAGCATCATCGGAATCCATATGATCGATGAATTTGCGTGCTATAACTTCACCCGGCAGCACTTCAAGGAATCGCTTCCTGTCGTCATGGTCCAGTTCCGCCAGCACATCCGAGGCTCGTTCACCATCAAGCAGCAGGTACAGATACCTTGCTTCTTCTATACTTATCTCACTGTATAATTCAGCAATATCGGCAGCATGGAAATCTTCCAGGAGAAGAAGTGCTTTCTTTTCATCATTGTCTTTTATCGCTTCACGCAGTTCATCAATAAACTCCCTGCTGATATCAATTGTTCCTGCCATGATTATTAATTATTTCTTTTCATTATCTCCCCAACAAGCCTGGTGAGTTCTATAAATCCATTTACATCCAGCTCCTCAGGCCGCCTGGCAAGAATTAGATTATCCACACCGGACATATCAACCAGTGGTTTCAAAGAATTCCTTATTATTTTCCGCCTCTGGTTGAAGCTTACCTTTACAAGCCTGAAAAATAACTGCTCATCATAATCAATGATCTGGTTTTCCTTTCGTACCAGCCTTATCACTGCTGACTGCACTTTTGGCGGGGGCCTGAAGACTCCGGGGGGTACAGTAAAAAGGTATTCAACATTATAATAGGCCTGCAAAAGAACGCTGAGTATACCGTATACTTTTGATCCCGGCGGTGAAACGATCCTTCCGGCAACCTCTTTCTGCATCATGCCCGCCAGCTCATACACCTTATGGCGATATTTAAGCACCCTGAACATTATCTGGCTTGATATATTATATGGAAAATTACCAATGATGGCCATGCGTCCAGTGAAATAGTCATCAAGTTCGAGGCCGAGGAAGTCGCCCCTTATAAGCTCAACATCCTTATATTCCCTGCTTATATAATCAGCTGCCTCCCTGTCTATCTCAATAAGCTTAAGGTCATCAAAATCCCTCTCAACAAGGTAAGATGTCAGTATGCCCGTACCCGGACCGATTTCCAGTACGCCGTCACAGGACCGGGCCTCCAGTGACAGGGCTATCTTCCTTGCTATATTCCTGTCAGTTAAAAAATGCTGACCGAGGTGTTTTTTTGCTCTTACTCCGCTCATAATTAAAGCAAAATAAGCTTTTAGGCACGATATAAGCAACCCCTGTTATGAATTATTTACCCCTGTTTATCCTTTTTCTCCGGGGGAGGCTCACTGACTCAATAACAGTGATAAGTTTCTTAAGAAGGTTAAAATAGAGTGTAACTGCAAAAAAAGCCGACATGAGCCATATAGCCAGCACATTGAACCAGAGGGTATCTATCTTATGCCGTCCTAAATATTTAAAAGGAGCAAAAAAATGTGACCTGCCGGTATTTGATGTGGGGGCCATAAACACAGGATCTGATTTTTGTATTATCCGGTCTTCGGTCTCATATACCTTATCAGTGCTGGTAGAATTCAGTACTATCTCCGCCAGCTGCTTATTATGATTATTATCTTTCAGCGCCAGCAGGTATTCGCGCCCCATCTCCCTCTCTATCTCCATCAGTATTGAATCTTTTTGCTCAATGTTATTTATACGCTCTGTCCTGAAATAAATCCTCATGCTGTCCAGTATCTCCCGTGTATCATTTGCCACGGCAGTATCAAATTTTTCAGCTGTAAGCTTCCCCGCCACACCTACAGCATCTATACCTGACTTCGAAGAAAGTACTGTTATGTACTTTTTCAGTTTATACAGGTTATTATTGAAATGACTGGCATATTCATTCCTGCCCATGGCATACTCACACTCCTGCAACTTAACCTTAAGGTTGGGAATAAGAAATGCTGCATACCAGTCGTTCTGGCTGGCCTCCATTTCCTGGTCAAAAATCAGCCTTTCATATTTATTATTCTTGAACTGGTCAACACTGATGGCTTCATATGCCCACCTGGTAGTCATTATATCCCCGATTACGGGCACATATACTTTGTTTGTAAAGCTTTTATGCAGATCATCAAACTTGATCATGGCTCCACCCAGCAGGAGCTGGGGAACCAGTATCAGGGGTATCAGTATATATATGCTCACCACAGATCTCATGCCGGCCGATATATTCAATCCAACAATATTTCCGAAACATGAAACCGAGAAAAGTATTATCCACTGTCTGAACAGCAGCCCATGCAGCTCAAGTATGATATCTGCTATCAGTATGAATGAAAAAGTCTGCAGGGCAGAAAGCATAAAAAGGAAAACCACCTTGGATACCAGGTAACTCGAGCGGCTTATATCAAGGAACTTCTCCCTTTCCAGTATCTTCCTGTCCTTAAAAATCTCTTCTGCACTAACGGTAAGTCCCAGGAACAGTGCCACTACCACAGACATAAAAAAGAATACCGGCAGGTTTTTATTCACAGCCATAATATATACACCATCATCACTGTATTTAGACAGGAAAGCCAGTATTAAGGCAAGCAGCGGTGCTTCAAGCAGGTTGATTATCATATACTGCTTATCGGATAGTTTCCTGAGAATATTTCTCCTGAAGAAGGTACCTAGCTGTGATAGCATGGAAGGGACCGCGAAATTTGTTTCGGGCAGCCTGAATTTTGCCGGCCTGGATTTAAAATTCGGCTTCATCGTCCTTTTATACCTTGAATACCACTCCCCGGGTTCCACCTGGCGCTTATCACTCTTAAAGCCCTCTTCAGTAACCTCTTTTGTTTCTATTAACTCAAGAATATCTTCCGTATCAACATTGCCACAGTTAGGACATTCCGACTCGGCAGCATTGGCCTGCGAGGTTTCAGTTTTAAAATAAACCAGCGAATCAACCGGGTCACCGTCATACACCATATACCCTCCTTTATCAAGTATCCACAGCCTGTCAAAGAGTTTAAATATATCAGATGAGGGCTGGTGTATAATTGATATTATCAGTTTCCCCTTATTGGTCTGTGCCTTCAGGAGTTCCATCATCTTCTGTGAATCACTTGAAGAAAGGCCGGATGTGGGTTCATCAACAAACAACACTGCAGGCTCTCTCAGCAATTCAAGACTGACATTCAATCGCTTACGCTGCCCGCCACTGATCTTCTTATTCAGGGGATCGCCTACCTGCAGCTCCCTTATATCATACAGGTCAAGATCTTTAAGCACCTTATCTACCAGGTCCGTTATCTGTTCTTTTGAATAATCACCAAAACAGAGCCTTGCATTATAATATAAATTCTGATAAACGCTAAGCTCTTCTATCAGCAGGTCGTCCTGTGGTATGTAGCCTATCAGCCCTTTCAGCTGATCAATCTCTTCAAGCAGGCTATACCCGTTGAGAAACAGGCTGCCCTTATCAGGGTCAATCTTTCCGTTCAGAACATTCAGCATTGTAGATTTGCCGGTGCCGCTACC
>JBKHBA010000284.1:0-3590 GCA_046542595.1 Bacteroidales bacterium
CATCAGCCTCAAACTGTATCTCCCTGCCTTTTGGACCGGGCGCATATATTCCGTCAGGTCTTTTTTTAATACGCCTTGTCTCAACAATATTAACAAGGTTCCCTTTATCATCAGTTTTACTTACTCCCCGGTTAACATGGCCATGCTCAGAGAGCGTATTCCCCATCCTGTACCCTACTATGCAGTAATTGTTCTCATCTTTATCATTTACCAGAAAATCATAGAGAATCTTAAATGACTCAACACCATAATAATCGTCGGAATTAATAACTCCAAAAGGCTCCTTCAATTTGTCCCTTGCAACCAGTATGGCATGACTGGTACCCCATGGCTTAACCCTCTCAGGCGATGGCTCATAGCCCTCAGGCAGATCATCCAAATCCTGAAAAACATAATCTATATCCACCTTGCCTTCAAGAGGTTTCATAAAATATGATTTAAACTGCTGCTCTATATCCCTTCTTATAACGAAGACTATTTTGCCAAATCCGGCCCTCACCGCATCATAAATAGAATAGTCAATAATAGTCTGCCCTGCTGGACCTACCTTATCAAGCTGTTTATCACCCCCATAACGGCTGCCCATTCCTGCTGCCAGTACTAATAACGCTGGTTTCATCATTATATCAATTTTGGTTCGGGCATCAAAAATAAGAAAAATAATTCACTACCTTTAAGCATATTTTTTTGAATAAAACCTCAGGCAATTTTTTTTGTAAACATGGTAATGACAGTAAATCATAACTGCCCGATATTTGAATAATCATATAGTATTTAATAATCTATAAATCAAAAACATTTTGCAATGAAAAAAACAGGTTTAGTATTACTGGTAAGTTTGATGATTGCCGGGCTTACAATACCCATTGTCAATGCCTGCACTAACTTTTTAATTACCAGGGGTGCCAGTAAGGATGGTTCTGCAATGATAACTTATTCAGCTGATTCACCAGTATTGTATGGTGAGCTGTATTACTGGCCCGAGAGAGACTGGGAACCCGGGTCCATGCTCGAGGTATATGAATGGGATACAGGAAAATTCCTTGGTGAGATACCACAGGTATCACATACCTATAACGTGGTGGGCAATACGAATAATCACCAGCTGGCCATAGGCGAAACTACATTCGGAGGCCGTAGTGAGTTGAGGAATCCCGAAGGGATAATTGATTACGGCAGCCTTATTTATATATGCCTGCAAAGAGCCAGGAACGCCCGTGAAGCAATAAAAACAATGTCAGAGCTGGTTGATGATTACGGTTATTACAGTTCAGGTGAATCTTTCTCCATTGCGGATCCTGATGAAGTATGGATAATGGAGCTTATCGGCAAAGGACCGGGTGAAAAAGGCGCAGTATGGGTGGCCAGACGGATACCTGAGGGCTATATATCAGGCCATGCCAACCAGGCCCGGATAACTACCTTTCCACTTGCCGATGGCAGGAAATCAATTACATCAAGGGAGCTTGATAAGATAAGCGATCCTTCAGTGGAGACTGTTTATGCCTGGGATGTCATTGATCTTGCACGTGAGAAAGGCTGGTATGATGGACGCGACCGCGACTTCAGTTTCAGCGATACCTATGCGCCACTGGATTTCGGGGGAGCCCGGTTTTGCGAGGCACGTGTATGGGCCGGTTTCAACAGGGTGAATAAAGATATGGGCAGGTATGTTGATTATGCCATGGGCACGGACCTTAGCGAACGTATGCCCTTATGGATAAAACCTGACAGTAAACTGAGTGCACATGATGTGATGGAACTGATGAGGGATTATTACCAGGGCACACCAATGGATATGTCAGAAGACCTGGGTGCCGGACCCTTTGGCAGCACTGTCAGGTGGAGGCCCCTGACATGGGAGGTTGACGGCGAGACATATTTTAATGAAAGAGCTATTTCCACCCAGCAGACAGGCTTTTCCTTTGTTGCCCAGTGCCGCAACTGGCTGCCTGATCCTGTTGGCGGCATATTGTGGTTTGGTGTTGATGACACCTACTACACCGTCTATTCCCCTATGTACTGTGGCATGCAGGAAATACCGCAATCACTTAAAGAAGGTAACGGTGATATAATGGATTTCAGTGATGATGCTGCTTTCTGGGTATTCAACCAGGTATCTAATTTTGCCTATAGCCGCAGACTGCCTATGGAAGAAGACATTAAATCCAAACAGAGAGAGCTGGAGACAGGCTATATTAAGGAAACGGACATGATTGACGGTATAGCTGCCGAACTGTATGGGGCTGACCCTGACCTTGCACTGAGGTATATAACAGATTACTCGGTTGATGCAGGCAATAACACGGTATCGGAGTGGAAGGATTTTTATAAATACCTGTTCACCAAGTATATGGACGGGGGTATCAAGAAAAAGAGGGAAGTGCCTGAAAACCACAAATATGTTAATCCTGAAACTTCACAGCCGGGATACAGCGAGTGGTGGTACAGGGCTATAATCAAGGACACAGGTGATAAGTTTAAACAGAAATAACTTGATAATACCGGTCAATGCTTTTTGGCCGGTATTATTTTTTTGGTTTGCGTTCTATCTTTCTGATGACCATTGAACGGTCGCGTTCATCACCTCCTTTATTCTCTACATAATCAACCCATGCAATATAGGTATTCACCTCATTGGGAATGAGCTGGTTTATCCTTATATAATCATCGTTCATATATCCGCGCAGGTCAAAATTATTATGATTCTCCTCCCATACATCAACATAATACACATAGGGCCCGAGACCGTAAAAAACAACTTTCCCGTTCGAGTTTGTATTGCCTTCTGCCTCCAGCCTTGTCTCTGCGTCCCAGTCAGACAGGGAAGGATAAAGCCTCACATTGGCACCGGCCACAGGATATTCATCATGCCATTCAAGCACCTCTATTTCAAGTATTGTGGGCGACACAATACTGACAGTCTGGTAAGCCCTGTCCACTGCCCCTGTCTTACTGATGGCCGTAAGCGAAACTTCGTATGTGCCTGAAGCCGAATAACTGTGAACAGGATTATAAGCACCGGATGTATAGCCGTCTCCAAAATCCCATTCAAATTCAACGGCATTATAGGAATCATTGGTAAAGACTATATCTTCTCCTATATAAGCCTCCACCTTGTCGGTATAGAAAAATGCATCCGGGTGTACTTCGCATGAAGTGAAGATCACCGGGAATATCATCAATATGTAAAGTAATTTTCTCATGACTCTGATATTTGGTTGTTTTTATAATATTTATAAGTCAAATATGGTGCCACATAAAGCTACAAAGAAAAGTTTAATGTTAACACACAAACAGCCTTACCGGCTAAACATAAATATACCAGGTAATTATCAGATAATAAAACCAGGAACCTGAATATATCAAGCAGTTATATATTGACAAAATGCAGGTATTGCACAGGCTGATTTACTGATATGCAGTATTGGATTGCTTATAACTTTACTCAAGAAAAAATATCACTATCTTTGCAACCTGATTAACAAACAGAAAAACAGAGTATGATCAATATAAGATTCCCGGATAACACAGTTAAGCAGTTTGAGGCGGGAGTAAGCAGTCTTGATATAGCAAAGAGCATCAGTCCG
>JBKHBA010000285.1:0-3583 GCA_046542595.1 Bacteroidales bacterium
CAGCCACCCTCAGGGGAAATATCCCGGAAAACGGTGTCAGTCTCCTTGTTCACAGGACAGCGGAGTGGTACTATCACAGTGAGGCTGTGCCGGACAAGGGATCCCTGAGTATTGATGTCCCTGCCGGGAGCTTACCCGAAGGTATTGTTGCTTTCTCCTTTCTGGATAAAAACAAAAGAACACTTCTTACAGCATTATGGATAAAGGGAGATCCCCGGTCAGGAATGGGATCGGTTACAAGCACAGCTGTACCAGGGGTAAACAGCACCGAACTTCATACAGAATATAACAGTCCTCCCGACAGGGGTCATTACACAGTTATCACACGCAGAAGAGAGCCGGCTGAAACAGGTGATTATTATCTTGGAGCCCTGCCGGGCTGGGGAAGCACATGGGATATCCCCCTGAACAGGACCGAAAGGGAAGGATGGATGATCGCCAGCAGTTATAAAAAAAATGTGGCGGAAGCTTTCTTCGCTGACAATAACAATAAACCTTCATGCCAAGATATTAACTTTAGTGACATAAGTGAAGTAAGAGAAACCTTTGTTGAATATCTGCCGGAAACAAGGGCATATACCATCAGCGGTAAGCTAAGTACAGGCAATGGTAAAGGAGCAGGCTCAACTATACTGTCACTCAGCGAACTGGATAATAATTTTTTTAAGACCACAAGCACCTTCCCTGACGGTAGTTTTTATTTTGCCCTTGATGGCCTTAAAGGACAGGAGAACCTGCTGCTTTCTGCTGTCAGTAATCAGCCGGCAGAGATGCAGATCACAATAGATCCTGATTTTGATCCACGCACTGCCACTGTGCCACCGGCTAAGATATACCTGACTGAAGAAGAGATGGTTTACGCAGGCAACCTGGTCAGGGACTCCAGGCTTGAATATATATACCGTGATACATCGCTTAATAATGTTCCTGATACTGCAGACACAAGATCTGCTGATCCGGGCATATTCTACGGTAAGCCTGACAGGAGTCTTTTTATAGATGATTATATTAAACTCCCGGATATGAGGGAGCTTCTCTTTGAGCTTGTCCCGGAAATCATGGTAAGGAAGGATGGTGATGATTTTTCCATGATGATAATAGGTAAGAGTCCCTTCCCTGATAATTATAAGCACCTTATACTGATTGACGGGATACCCCTTCTTAGCTATGGTAAATTACTTGAACTGCCTCCCTCCCGCTTTGAAAGGATTGATATAATAAACTCACTCTATATTCATGGCAAGCAGGTCTTTGCCGGTGTGGTTAATTTCATATCAGTAAATGGAGATATGGCCGGACTTGACCTGCCTGAAGGATCAAGGTTACTGTCGTTAAAAATCCCGGCTTACACTGCCCGGGGAGAGATGGTTACAGACAACCAAAATTTAAACGGCTTTCCACGTTTCAGCCCCACTCTTGCCTTCCATCCTTTTCCAGGGTCCGCCAGGGGAACATTGTCATTAAGAGTGAACGCTGTATATGATGATTATATTACCATTATAAACGGGGTCACCGGAAGCGGAAAATGGATCAGCTCATACTCCCTTTTTGAGATCAGGGGGCTCTTTGAAAGGTGAAAACAGATCGGGCTCATTCACCTCAAAAAGACTGGGAAGATCTTCGTCGAATTTCTTTAGAATAGCATTCATTATTGTCTCCCTGAGAAACCTCGATTTGTTTTTCATCCTGTAGCGCTGACAATAAATATCTATAGCCCTCATTTCACGATCGTTCAGCAATAGGGTTAACCTGTTGCTTCTCCTGAGCTTTTCTTCTTTTACCCGATTCCTTCTCAATGAGGTGTTCTTTTTAAGATTGTTGTAAAATTATGATTTTGATGATTTTAGACTGCTTCTGATTATAATACTTATTAACACAAACAAAACAGCCGGGCCGTACAGGCCTGGCTGTCTGCTTGTTATATTTTTATAACTTATTATAATACCCCGCTTGCATTAAGATCGTCAAAGGCCTCCTTAAGGCGTTTAATAAAGGCCAGTTCGCCTTCCCTGAGCCATACCCTCGGGTCATAATACTTTTTATTGGGTTTATCTTCCCCCTCGGGGTTTCCTATCTGCGACTGCAGGTAGCCGTTCTTTTCCTCTGAATATTTCCTCACTCCATCCCAGAAAGCCCACTGCATATCGGTGTCAATATTCATCTTTACAGCACCGTACTCAATAGCCTCCTTGATAAGGTGCTTCTCCGAGCCTGAACCACCATGGAAAACAAAATTAACGGGATTATGCCCTGTCTTGAACTCTTTCTGTATATGGTCCTGGCTGTTCTTAAGGATAATGGGTCTCAGTTCCACATTACCCGGCTTATATACACCGTGCACATTGCCAAATGCCGCTGCCACAGTAAAATTCCTGCTTATCGCGGAAAGCTCCCTGTAGGCATAAGCTACCTCTTCGGGTTGCGTATAAAGCTTTGAACTGTCGATATCTGTATTATCAACCCCGTCTTCCTCTCCGCCTGTCACACCCAGCTCTATCTCAAGGGTCATCCCTATCCTTTCCATACGTTCAAGGTACTCCTTACATGTAGCAATATTTTGCTCAAGAGGCTCCTCTGAAAGGTCCAGCATATGTGAACTGAACAGGGGTTTTTCGTTCATCTCGAAAAACTCCTCTCCTGCCTCCAAAAGGGCATCAATCCAGGGCAATAATTTCCTGGCGGCGTGGTCGGTATGCAATATTACAGGAACACCATAATATTCAGCTACATTATGCACGTGCAGGGCTCCTGATATGGCTCCTGCCACCGCACCCATATGATCTTCCCTGGGGAGGCCCTTACCCCCAAAAAAATGGGCGCCGCCATTTGAGAATTGTATGATGACCGGCGAATTGACATCGCGGGCTGTCTCAAGCACAGCATTAACCGAGTTGGTTCCTACAACATTAACTGCAGGAAGGGCAAAATTATTATCATTGGCATAGTCGAGCAAGCGTGTTACATCATTGCCATAAAGTACACCAGGTTCGAGATTTAAATCTTTTGTTGTCATATTTTTTATATTTTTTTCATCTGCAGTACAAATATACGCAATTGATAATTTTATACTTAGGGATACAAAATTAAATTAACACAATAAGTTAAAGCTCACGGATAATCAATTTAAATACACAATAATAATTATCTTAGTGGCTTGATAAGCAAACCTTTTACCATATCGGAATGAGAAAAACTGCATTATTGATTTTTTTATCAGGATTATTCCTTAATATCCTTGCTCAGGACAGATACTGGTCGCTCGAAGAATGCATAAACCATGCTGTTGATAATAATATCATGATCCAGCAGCAGGAGCTGCAGACCCAGATGCAGGAGAATACTCTTGAACAGTCGAAGCTGGGACTGCTGCCTTCGCTTAACGGAACGGCAACAAACAACTGGTCGTTCGGACGGGCACTGGATGAAACCACTTACCAGTTTACAGAAGAACAGAAAGTCAGGTCCAACTCTTTTTATGCCAGTGCAGGTCTGACATTGTTCAGTGGCCTTCAGAACTATAATACCATTGTCAGGAACAGCTATAATGTTGATGCCAGCTTTGAAGACCTGCAGAGCATAAAGG
>JBKHBA010000011.1:0-19143 GCA_046542595.1 Bacteroidales bacterium
AGGGATCGGGCAGCAAAAAAGATATGCGTGAAAAACTGGAGAAACTGGAGAAACTTGAAGGCGTTGAAACTGAAGAGGAGCAGAAAAAGGACAGTACCAGGAAACAGGAGTGAGCCCGGCAAGCCGTATTCCCACCGTTCTTACCTGCTTATTAATGCTGTCTTTGCCGGCATTATAATTCTGGTATTCGTTTATTCTGCTTTTTTTTCACCCGAAAGGAATGATTATCCTGTTCAATGCATCCATGAACAGGTAAGTGGTGAACCATGCCCTTCATGCGGACTGTCAAGAAGCTTTTCATATATATTGCAGGGCGACCTTGAGTCTGCCGCCGTGGCCAACAGGTATGGTATGAGGATATTCCTTTTTTTCTTATTTCACCTTTTTATGAGGCTCTCAAATATTATGATAATTATGCGCAGGAAGACGTATATAAACCAGCTGGTTATTGCCGACTCATTCATAGCCATCCTCACCTTTATCCTCGCCTTCGGACAGTTTTTCTCTTATTACCTCAGAATATTTTTTTAAGACTTCAGCATCTCAATCCGCTTATATGTTCCACTTTTTTAAGATGTTAAGCTCTCAATAAGCTCATAAACATACTCTTTTTCGTAGCCCCTGGAGGAGGCAAAGCGGAACAGCTTGCCTTTCATCTCAAAGGCGTTTGCAGCCTTTACAGATCTTTTCCTGTTACGCAGTTCTTCCTCTATCATCTGCCGGTATGAATCATAGTCAATGGCATCTGTTCCGTAAAGTATATCTTCCTCACTCAGTCCCCGTGCCCGCAGCATAGCCCTGATCTTTACCTTACCCCACTTATTGAAGCGGAATTTATCCATGCAGTATGAGCGGGCATATCTTTTTTCATCAATGAAATTTTCTTTCTTCAGTGTACTTATGATAGCTGTATTCTCTTTATCAGAGGTCAGCTTCCAGGACCTGAGCTTATTCTCTATATCGCTTATGCATTTCTCGCTCTTGCTGCATAGTGCCATTGCCCTCTTAAGTGCACTTGCATAATTATCGCTGTTCATGTCTTAATGCCTTTGCCTATGCGTGGTTTACCATTGATATCCTTTATTGATCCTATGCCTGTATACCCGTAAGATGCCAGTAATTCTTTCACCTCATCTGATTTGTTTTCATTTATCTCAAAATATATTTTACCCCCCTCTTTTAATATTGAGCCACATAGATCCAGTACGGCCTTATAAAAAACCAGTGCGTTATTATCAGGCACAAAGAGTGCTGTGTGCGGTTCGTACGCTGTTACATTACTGCTCATGCCGGACTTCTCTGATTCAGTGACATAGGGGGGATTGCATACAATAATATCATATCTGCCGTAAAGATCCCTGTCAGGGGAAAGTATATCGTCATGAATGAAACTGATGCAGGCATTATTGTTTGTTGCATTCAGTGAAGCTGTTTTCAGTGCCCCGGGGGAGATGTCCATAGCATCAACAGTGGCCCTGTCCATGTTAACAGCCAGGCTGATGGCTATGCAAGCCGAGCCTGTTCCTATATCCAGTATCTTCAGAAAGGGCTTGTTATTTTCCCTTATGACAAGATCAGCCAGCTCTTCTGTCTCCTGTCGCGGTATAAGGGTATCGGCTGTAAGTTTCAGCTTAATTCCGTAAAACCATGTTTCACCTGTAATATACTGTACCGGCACCTTATTTTTCAGTTGAATACATATTTTATTAACTTTATTCCAGCTAAAGGAAGATGTTTTATGACCGGGATTGGCAAGCAGAAATGTGCGGCTTTTACCGCTCATAAAACCCAGGATGATTAATATTATGGCATCCAGCTCCCCCGGGGGATAATACGATGACAGGTATTCCTTCATATAATGGCGCACTGAACTTACTGTGGGATTTTCCATATTTTCAAAAATACTATAATATGTCTTATGGCAAATGCAAATGACAGAAAATACATGGAGAGGGCTCTTGAACTGGCTTCCATGGCAACAGGTAATACCAGCCCTAACCCGCTTGTGGGTGCTGTCATTATTGCAGGCGACAGGATTATAGGTGAAGGATACCATACGGCAGCAGGCAGGCCGCATGCTGAAATAATGGCAATAAATTCGGTAAAGGATAAAAGCCTGCTGAAAGAATCATCAATGTATGTCAGCCTGGAGCCATGCTCGCACCATGGCAGGACACCTCCCTGTGCCGAAAGGATAAAGCAGGAAGGTATACCGGAGGTAATAATAGCCTGTAAGGATCCAAACCCCGATGTCAGTGGTCGCGGTACTGACATACTCCGGCAGGCAGGAGTAAAGGTAAGGATGGCAGTACTCGAAGATGAAGCCCGGGTAATAAACAGGCGCTTTATCACATATCACGAAAAAGGCCGTCCGTATATCATATTGAAATGGGCACAGAGCTTCGACGGTTACCTCGACAGGCTGAGGGCAGGTAGTACGCTAAGAGGACCTAACTGGATCACCGGTGTGGAAGAACAGATACTGGTGCATAAATGGAGGACAGAGGAAGATGCAATACTTATAGGCGACAGGACAGCCTGTAATGATGATCCCGGACTGGATGCAAGGCTGTGGGCAGGCAGCAGTCCCCGCCGCTTCGTGTTAAGTGAAATGCCTGAGCTTCCCGGCGACCTGAAAATATTTAAGGGGGAACCCCGCACGGTTATCTTCAGCAGGGGAAGCACAAAGAAGGAGGCAGGAGCTGAATACCATAAGATAAACAGCAGGGATAAAACGCTTGAAGAGGTTCTGGATTATATGTATAAAAGTGAGATATTGTCGGTGATTATTGAGGGAGGTTATTCGGTGCTGTCACAGTTTATTGAGGCGGGACTATGGGATGAAGCACGCATATTTAAGGGAGAGATGGTATTTCGTGCCGGCCTGAAAGCACCGCTATTAGAAGGGGTGGTAACAGGCAGGCAGGATTTTCCCTCAAGCCGCCTTGAATACTGGAGGCCTTATGATTAATTTTTCAGTCCTGTTAATTTAAAAAGTTGTAACTTTGATATGTACATCCCAATGCTTAAAAATTGTAGTGTGTGAAACCGGTGAATTAAAAAGCACAAAAAAACCTTTTTTCAGTAACAGTGTATAAAATCTTTAAAAGATAAAGGTCATGAGAAAATCAGTTACCCTGCTGGCATTGATAATGATGGCTGCGGCCTTGAATGCGCAGAGCTTCAGGAAGGTACGAAAAGCCGCCGAAGCATTTGTTGAGAGTGGCAAGTATGAGGATGCTGTTGAGCAATATACTCATGCCATTCAGTTGAAACCCACCGATATCGATATATATATTGAGCGTGGTAAAGCTTATGAGGCAATGGAGCTGTATGATGAAGCTTATACCGATTATGAGAAAGCCCATGTTTTTGATCCTAAAGAGGAAGAGGTACTGTACCTTATGGGAAGGATCAATAATAAGATGGGAAATTATGAACAGGCCCTGGCTCATCTTAACCGTGCCAGTGCAGTGGCCAAGAGGGAAGCCAAAATTTACCCTGAGAAGGTATGGACCCTGCTTCAGATGGAAGAGTATGAGCAGGCACTGAAAGTATCAGATACAGCCATGCTGTTCAGTTCGGATGCCCTGAATTATTACCAGCGCGGACTGGCATATGAGAGTCTCAATAACGATATACTCGCTAAAAAAGACTTTGAGAATTCAGTAAAAAAGGATAAGCGCTTTGATGATGCCAGGCTGGCACTTGCAAACCTGCTGATAAGGATAGGCTACCTGGATGAAGCAATGGACCATTGCACAGCGGTACTGGAATATAACGACAGAAATACCGAGGCCTACCTTACACGCAGCAGGATATTTATTGAGCAGATGGATTATCCTTCTGCCATCAATGATATTTCGAGGAATATACTTATTGAGCCGGGTAATCCTGAGCATTATTATACAAGAGGAACATATTACCAGGAGTTTAACCAGCATTCGAATGCAATCAACGATTTTTCAAAGGCCATTGGACTCAACGAGTCAAACCCTGAGTATTACTTCAGCAGGGCGGAGTCATACGAGAATAATATGGACTATGAGAAGGCGGCAAAAGATTATTCCCATATAACCGAGTTGTCAGAGTTTGATATGAGGGCGCGTAAGATGCTTAGTGATGCGGAAAACAGGCTCTATGAGATAGGACGCGAGAATAATCCGCCAAAAGTCTCGATAGTCAGCCCGGTGGTCAAAGGAACGGTGATTGAAGTGAAAGGGGATGCAGAGAGGCTTATTGTGTCAGGCACGATAGTGGAGGAGAGCCCCCTGAAATCCCTTGTTGTTAACGGTAATGAATCGTTGTTTGAGAAAGGCTCGGACGGTAACTATGAATTCCTTGCCAATCTTGATATTGAAGATGCCGAAAAGATAAGCCTGGTGGCAACGGATGACTATGATAATAAGACTAACCTGGAATATAATATTATCAGAACGGAGATCACACCACCCGAAATATCGATTATGGTGCCCTATGCCAGTGATGATGGTCAGATAATGCTTCAGAAGAATGATCCGCAGATTTTTATCCAGGGCAAGATAGAGGATAACAGTCTGATTAAGTCAATTTCTATAGAAGATGTTACAGCCAGTTATCCCGTTGAACAGGAGAACCCTACCTTTACCGCTACTGTCAATATATTGAACAAGAACAAAATAACTGTGATTGCTGAAGATGTGTTCGGTAACAGGCAGGAAAAGGATTTTGTACTTAACAGGGAAGGGGCTGCTATTACAGCAGATAATCCCATGGGGAAGACATGGGTGGTTTTTGTTGAGAATTCAAACTACAGCTCGTTTGCCAGCCTTGACGGCCCTGTAAAGGACATCAACCTGATGAAGGGAGCACTTGCTAAATACCAGGTTCATAATATTATACATAAGAAAGATCTGACCAAAGATGAGATGGAGAAATTCTTCTCCATAGAGCTGAGGGATCTTATAAGGGCAAACCAGGTAAAATCACTTATGGTATGGTATGCCGGCCATGGCAAGTTTGTCAATGAGGTGGGTTACTGGATACCGGTTGATGCACAGCGTGATGATGAATTTACATATTTCAATATCAATACCCTCAGGGCTGCCATGGAACCATATACCAATATACTGACACACACCCT
Organism: Bacteroidales bacterium; assembly: GCA_046542595.1. Taxonomy (GTDB): domain Bacteria; phylum Bacteroidota; class Bacteroidia; order Bacteroidales; family VadinHA17; genus UBA9300. Next base: position 5,123 of record JBKHBA010000011.1, read on the forward strand.
GGTGGTTACCGATGCATGTGAATCCGGTCCAAGCTTTTATACGGCAATGCGCTCAACGCCAACCATAAGAAGCTGTGACGACTGGCAGGCCACTCAGTATAAGTCGGCCCAGGTGTTTTCATCTGCAGACAGGGAGCTGGCATCGGATGATTCGCAGTTTACCCGCACCTTTGCCAATACGCTTGAAAATAACCCCAGGGCCTGTATACCCATTGAAGAGATAGTGGGCAGCGTTACAGCTGCGGTAAAGAATGCTGACAGGCAGACACCACAGTTCGGAAAAATATCCGGACTGAGAGATGAGAACGGGACATTTTTCTTTATAGCGAAATAATATTTTATGAACAAGGAAAGACCTTTTTTCTTGCAGATGATCACCAGGACAGGCTGCCTGGTAATCATCATGTTATCGGTGTTTGTTCAAGGCTTATCAGCGCAGACATATTATTTTAGCACTTATGGTGTCTCTGACGGGCTTAGCTCCTCCAAGGTATATACCATAATACAGGACAGGGCTGATTACCTTTGGCTGGGAACGGAAAGTGGCATTACAAGATGGGATGGTTCAGTCTTTGAAAATTTTTCATCCGATGACGGCCTGGCCCCGGGAGGTGTTAAATCAATATATGAGGACCATACCGGCAGGATATGGATAGGTCACCTTAACGGTGGATTGAGCTGTTATGAAGATGACATTTTCCACCAGGTAGGCTTCGATACCATAGAGGTTAAAGGAGATATAACAGGTATTACAGTGCATAATGGCAAACTGTGGCTTACAACACAGTTCTCAGGTGCGCTGTCGGCAGATTTCCCGGATCCCGGGACGGAAATATTAAAGGTTAAACAGTACCGCGGCGGACAGGGTCTGAGCGACCGGGTGACAGATATATATATTGACAGTGCAGAAGAAATATACTGTATAGCCGATGTGGGGATTAAGAAGTATAATGCAGCCAGTGATGTTTTTGAATCATACAGACCTGATGGCCTTACCAGTTATTTCAATACCATAGCCATGATGGAGGACAGTGAGGGCGGCAGGTGGTTCGGGACATATCACGGGGGACTCTATTATTTTCCCCCTGATGGTGAGCTTATAGTATATGATGCCAGGGACGGTCTGGCCAATAACTGGGTCAGCTGTATTACCGAGGACTCCATGGGACAGGTATGGGTTGGAACCTTTGGTGGCGGTATAAGCGTATTCAGTGACGGCGAAATACGAAACTATAATAATACCAATGGACTGCCCGCTCAGGAGATACCCGGCATAATGGAAGACAATGAAGGCAATATGATCATTAGCAGCCAGAGCAACGGGGTGCATGTTTTCAAAGGCGATCATTTTATCAACTATATCTCTGATAATATGTTCAGGTCTAAGAGTGTATGGGCTATAGCGGAGGATAAACACAACAGGTTCTGGTTTGGCACCAATGAGGGTTTAAGCCTGTATGATCCTGAGATAGGCATACCAATGTTTTATTACGGGGAAACACATAATATAGGAGATAAGATAAGATTTATAGTCAGTGACAGGAACGATGAGCTGTGGATAGGGGTGTGGAGCAGAGGTGTTTTTCGCTATGATTTTAATATTAACGATTTTGTCTGGGACAGAAGGCTGAACAGTGTGCTTTATGATGACCTTATAGTTACCGGCCTGGTCGTGGATAATGATAATAACCTGTGGATAGGCACCCATGACGGTCTTGCTTTCTGGGATACAGAAAGGGAGAGTGGCAAAAGGTATACCCGGATTGACGGCCTGGCAGGACGGAATATAACGGCATTATATGCCGATGACAGTGGCCGGGTGTGGATAGGATCGGAAAGGAATACAGGGCTGACCAAATATGACCCGGTAAAAGACACTTTTGAAATTATAAGCCTCGAAAATGATCTGAGCCCTACATGTATCAGTGAGACACCGGACGGCACAGTCTGGGTAGGCACGAGGTTTGGTATTTACGGCTTGAGGGATGATACTGTTACCGTTCATATTACTGAAAAAGATGGGTTGCTGTCTAATAATATCAACCAGCTGCAGCCGGATAACAGGGGGTCATTATATATTGGTACCAATAAAGGGCTTAACCGGTATAATATTGAACAGGAGAACATAAAAACATATACGGAGGAAAATGGTTTTGTAGGCATTGAGACAAAGCAGAATGCTTCTCTTCTCGACAGTAAGGGGCACCTGTGGTTCGGCACCGCCAACGGTGCAACAATGCTGGCACCTGAAAGGATTCCCCCGCCTGATCCGGACCCTCTGACACATATAAAGAGCCTTACGGTTAATTTTGAAGCAAGGAAGATGGAGGAGGACATGCGCCTGAGGTACAAGGAAAAGAATATAGCTTTTCATTATTACAGCGTATGCCTTACCAACCCGGACGCTGTCAGTTACAGGGTTATGCTTGAGGGTGCCGACCCTGACTGGAGACCGGAGACAGAACAGACAACGGCAATATACTCGTCGCTGTCACCGGGTAAATATACTTTTAAGGTCATAGCCCAGAACAGTGACGGCATGTGGAACGAGGAGCCTGTTACCTTCAGCTTTGTTATTAAACCTCCTTTCTATGCCAGACCTCTCTTTATAATATTTGTGATAATATTGCTGGCAGTGGGGATAATTATATATATTAAGGTAAGGGAGCAGAACCTTATACGTGAAAAAATGATACTGGAGGAGAAAGTGGAGGAGAGGACTGCCGAGGTTGTACAGAAAAGTATGGTTATTGAGGAGAAGAACAGGGATATAACCGCCAGTATAAGATATGCAGAGAGGATACAGAAGGCAATGTTACCGCCTGAAGACAGTTTTGATGATACCTTTGTGCTGTTTTTACCCAAGGATATAGTGAGCGGGGATTTTTACTGGATGCATGATAACGGTGATATACAGTTTATAGCAGCTGTCGACTGCACGGGCCATGGTGTGCCGGGCGCTTTTATGTCTATTATAGGCTATAACTCGCTTACCAAGATAGTCAGTGAGTATGGTCTGACAAGGCCTGCCGCCATACTTGACCAGCTTAATGTTGAGGTTTCAAGGTCACTGATACAGCGGGGTGACGAAGTCATTAATGATGGCATGGACCTGTCCCTTATAGCCTATAATAAAAAAGAAGGAAGCCTGGAATATGCAGGGGCATATAATCCGCTGGTGATTGTGCGTGACGGTAAGCTGATAACTGTCAAAGCCGACAGGTTCCCGATAGGTATGGTTTCAGATAGAGAGAAGACCTTTAATAATGTGGAGGTTGATATACGGCCGGGTGATAATCTTTACCTTTTTTCGGATGGTTTTGCCGACCAGTTCGGGGGACCTGCAGGTAAAAAGTTCAAGGCAGTGAACCTGAAGAAGGAGTTTCTCAGGATATCCCCTCTGCCTTTGCAGGAACAGAAAAATGAGTTGCTAAAGACCCTTGATGAGTGGATGGGGGAAATGACGCAGATAGATGATATACTTATTATAGGAACAAGGATACCCTGATAACTGTATCTTTGCTAAGCTGCTCAGGTAAGATAGCCTTAGGGGGCTATATCTTTGCTATGCTGGCAGGGTCGTCATGCCAGTTTTTATACCTTCCTGCTGATTCCATGGCTTCTTCCGGTGTTGCAGCTATCGACCATATCTTACTGTGAGCCGGGAGCATAAAGCCTTTATCTATGGCACTTTCAAGAAATGATATCAGTGGTGAATAATAAGATGCGGTATTGAGCATTATAAGAGGCCCCCTGAAAAGTCCCAGCTGCTTGAGGGTGATAGCTTCAGTCAGCTCCTCAAGCGTGCCGGCCCCGCCGGGCAGTGCTATAACGGCATCAGCCAGCTCAAACATCTTTTTCTTTCTCAAGCCCATATCTTCTGTTATTACCAGCTCATCAATACCCTTATGACCCCAGCCGTTATCATACATAAAGGCGGGTAGCACTCCGGTTATCTTTGCTCCTTTAGCCATGGCTGCATCAGCCATGGCTCCCATCAGTCCAATGCCTCCACCACCGTAAACAATGTTATGACCTCCTTCTGCCATCAGTTCGCCCAGACGGGAGGCAGCATCATGGTATATGCTGTCAATTTTGCTGCTGGAGGCAGCGAAGATGCATATATTCATACCTGTGTAATTTGCCTGGTACAAAAAAGGCCGTCCTGCTGTGAACGGCCTGTCTTTTCTTTGTCATTATCAGTCGATAAGAGCCTCAAGCTTTGAAACAAAATTAGCCTTGGGTACTGCTCCCACCTGCTTGTCGGCAACCTCTCCCCCTTTGAAAAACATCACTGTGGGGATGTTACGGATGCCTAATTTTGCGGCTACACCCGGACTGTCATCCACGTCGCACTTGGCAACCACTGCCTTACCCTCGAATTCCTTTGCCATCTCCTCCATAAAGGGAGCTATCATCCTGCAGGGGCCGCACCATTCTGCCCAGAAGTCGACCATCACCGGCTTATCGGACTTAAGTACCACTTCATCAAAGTTTGAGTCATTAACATGTATTTCCATCGTATTATGGTATTTTATAATTAATCCTGAATTATGAGGCAGCAAAGATAATTAATTTACTTTAAATTCCATTCCGGGTACAGATTCAATAAACCTTATTATATCATTGGTAATACTGATCTTTACCTTCCGGGAGAATAATGACACACTTATTTTTTCAACAGGGTCGGCAATCATAAACCTGAGTTCTGTATTACCCTTGTTTTTACCAGCCAGCTCTTTTACCTTATTTACCAGTTCATCATTTATTATGTCTACAGGTATAATAACAGTGAATGATTTAATTAGTTCTTCTCTTACGCTGGTAAGCAGGTGTATATTCTGCACCCTCACCTCCAGCTCCTCTTCCCTGAACCGGCGTTTGCGTACCAGGCCCCTGACCATAAGGAAATAACCGGGGTTGCAGTATTTGCTGTTATTGACATAATCCTTATCGAAGAGCATAAACCTGAAAGAGTCAGTATAATCCTGCAGTGTAAATGATCCGTAAGGCTTACCGTTCTTGCTTGTTCCACTCCTGGCTTCCGTCACCATGCCGGCTATGACAAGTTCCTTATCGAGATGGTCATGAAGGTTATTAAGTTCACGTATCTGTATATTGCAGAATGTTTTCATCTCAAGCCTGAAATCATCCAGCGGATGAGCTGAGAGGAATACACCCACCACCTCTTTTTCCCTGTTTAGTTTCTCCAGCTTGGGCCATTCAGGAATGTCAGGCGGTACCGGCTTTACCACCTCAAAACCACCGGTATCGCCGAACAGTGATTGCTGGGCGGTGCTTATCTCATTCTTAAGCCTGCTGCCGTACCTTACCAGGCTTTCTATAAAAACCTGCCCCTTGCTGTCTTCCTCGAAGAACTGTGATCTGTTCATTCCTGAAAAACAGTCGAAGGCACCTGCCAGGGCCATTGCCTCCAGGCTTTTCTTGTTGAGGGTGTTGAGGTTAACTCTTTCAACCAGGTCATATACCGAGGTAAAAAAACCATAAGTTTCCCTTTCCTCTATCAGTCCTGCCACGGCTGAACGCCCCACTCCTTTTATTGCTCCCAGCCCGAATCTTATATTACCGTCTTTATTGACCGTAAATTTTACATTACTTTCATTTATATCAGGACCTAGCACTTCTATATCCATGCGGCGTGCTTCATCCATAAAGATGGTCAGTTTCTTTATATCATTGATATTGCGGTTGAGCACGGCAGCCATAAACTCAGCAGGGTAATTAGCCTTCAGGTAGGCTGTCTGGTAGGATACGTATGCATAGCAGGTGGAATGGGACTTATTAAAGGCATACTGTGCAAAAGCCTCCCAGTCGGTCCATATCTTATCTATTATCTTTTCGTCATGTCCCCTTTCCCTGCATCCCTCGAAGAATTTGACTTTCAGCAGGTCCATCAGTTCCTTCTTTTTCTTACCCATAGCTTTCCTGAGGGAGTCTGCCTGGCCCTTTGAGAAGCCCGCCAGTTCCTGGGACAGAAGCATGACCTGTTCCTGGTATACCGTTATCCCGTAGGTGTCTTTAAGGTGATACTCCATCTCCGGCAGTGGATAATCAATCTTTTCATAACCATGCTTGCGCCTGATAAATTTCGGGATATATTCCATGGGTCCCGGGCGATACAGTGCATTCATGGCTATAAGATCCTCAAAACGGTTGGGCTTAAGCTCACGAAGGTGTTTTTTCATCCCTTCCGATTCGAACTGAAACAGTGCTGTGGTCTCTCCCTTTGCATACAGTTCAAATGTTTTAGCGTCATCCAGGGGCACCTTTGAGATGTCAAGGTCTGTATTTTTTGACAGCTTTATATTCTCGATGGCATCCCTTATTATTGACAGTGTTTTGAGTCCGAGAAAGTCCATCTTCAGCAATCCAACCGATTCAACATGGTTGCCGTCATACTGTGTCACATACAGGTCGGTATCTTTGGCTGTGCACAGGGGTATATGCTCAGAGAGAGGATCGCGCCCTATTATTATGCCGCAGGCATGCACGCCTGTATGACGTACTGATCCTTCGAGTGCTTCGGCATATTGCAGGGTGCGGGATATAAGTTCATTATCGGATTTCCTTTCCTTTTGCAGCTCGGGTATCTCCCTGAAGGCCGTTTGAAAGGTTATGCCGGGCCTTTCGGGTACCAGCTTTGCCAGCCTGTCAGCATCCGACAGTTGCAGGTTTTGTACCCTGGCCACATCGCGTATGGCCATCCTGGCTGCCATGGTGCCGAAAGTGATGATATGGGCCACCCTGTCGTGGCCATACTTATCTACAACATATTTCAGTACCTGGTCCCTGCCATCCTCGTCAAAGTCGATATCAATATCCGGCATTGATATACGGTCAGGGTTAAGAAAACGCTCAAAAAGCAGCTTGTATTTTATAGGGTCAATATCTGTTATCCTGAGTGCGTAAGCAACGGCTGAGCCTGCTGCGGAGCCCCTGCCCGGACCTACAGACACCCCCATATCCCTTGCTGCATTGAGAAAGTCCTGTACTATAAGGAAGTAGCCGGGATAGCCCATCTTCTTAATAGTCTCAAGCTCAAAGTCGAGCCTCTCCTCCAGCTCTTTGTTTATTTCGCCCCATCTTTCTTTTGCGCCTTTATAGCTCAGGTGCCGCAGGTAATCATCCTTATTCTCAAATTCTTCCGGTATGGGAAATTCCGGCATGATAGGCTTATGGTTGAGTTCATAGTCCTCAATCCTGGAGGCTATCTCAAGGCTGTTGGCTATGGCTTCCGGACAGTCATGAAAGAGCGCGGCCATCTCTTCCCCTGTTTTAAAATATTCCTGCTTGGTATATCTCAGTCTGTTGGGGTCGTCCAGTTCCTTTCCGGTGTTGAGGCATATCAGCCTGTCATGTGCTTCTGCATCCTCTGCCCTGAGAAAATGAACATCATTGGAGGCAACAATCTTAACACCTGTCTTTTCCGAAAGTTCCCTGTATGCCTCTATCACTGTGTTCTGCCTTGCCAGGGTATCATTGTCATAAAAAGGGTCCCCTGTTTTATGTCTCTGTACCTCAAGGAAGAAGTCATCGCCAAAAATCTCCCTGTACTCAAGAAGAGCCTTTTCAGCCTTACCCATGTTACCCTCAAGTATGGCCGATGGTATCTCACCCGCTATGCATGCTGAGGTTGCTATTATACCTTCGTTATACTGCCTGAGCAGATCTTTGTCTACCCGCGGTTTATAATAAAAACCCTCTGTCCACGAAAGGGATACTATTTTGACAAGGTTCCTGTACCCGGTGTAATTTTTCGCCAGTAGAATTATATGGTTGCCGGAGCGGTCCTCCTTGTCTGTGCCCTGAGACATTGACCTGCGGGCTACATATGCCTCAATACCTATTATTGGCTTGATACCTCCCTCCCGGGCAGCATCATGAAACTCCTTAATCCCGAACATATTGCCGTGATCGGTCAGGGCCACGGCAGGCATTCCCAGTTCAGACGCTATTTCAATGAGCTCACTTATTTTTGATGCACCATCAAGTATTGAGTACTGTGAATGAAGATGTAAATGCACAAAATTACTCATGATAAGGAAGTTGCGGTTATTATTTCTGCTTATTGAACCTGTGGGCCCGGGCATGTAAAAGTAAGCAAAAATCCTTTTTTGAAGTAGCCCCTGGCGAATGATTAATTAACAAATTATTATAGTATTCATTAGTATGTCATTAGCATAATCGTGCCTGTAACACTTCCCGGGAAGGCTATCATCAGGGATTATCAGGTTGATCATGCCTGGCATCCGGTTCCTTACGGCCAGGCCGCTTGTTAAAAAAATTCATAATTAGTATGTTAGAAAAAATTATGTAATATTTGCCAGTATTAATTATTACTACACAATTGAAAAGGGAAATATTATTTTTTGTTTTTATACTGTGCTCATTTATTACAGAGGCCCAGGTACCACTCAAATCCGATATTAAAAAGGTGGCAGACAACTATATGGATGCTTTGTTCCCTGGCGGAATAAGGGAAATTGAAAGTATAGACAGCCTGGTGTATGATGGAACAACCGACCTCTTTATTGTTAACCTGCATGAAGGAGGATGGATCCTTATGCCCGGGGATAAAAAGATTGAGCCTGTTCTGGCCTTCAGTTATGAAAGCCACTTTGACGGGGAGAGAGAAACCGGCAATAGTGCTTTTGACTACTGGATACGTTCATATGCCGGCCAGGTTAGCGAGGTACGGGATATAAAGGGCCTGGATGTCCATGAAGGGTGGAAGAAAGATTATGCCGGTGATAAGGGGATACAGGACGGGACAGCGAATGTTGAACCCCTGATTTCAACTTTATGGGGACAGGGCTCAGGGTGGAACAGGTTTTGCCCGGTCGACAGTCTAGGCCCTGATGACCATACCTATGTGGGTTGTGTGGCGGTGGCCATGGCGCAGGCGCTGGGTGTTTATATGGTGCCGGATACAGGAACCGGCAGCAATAAGTATTACCGCGAGGATTACGGTATTATTGAGGCTGATTTTTCGAAGACTGCTTATAATTGGGATTTAATGTACCTGAACAAACCAAATGACTACAATGCTCTCCTGCTGTTTCACTGTGCTGTGGCCGTAAATATGAATTTTGGTCCTGAGGGTTCATCTGCCCGCACTTCCAGTACCCGATCAGCCATGAAGGATTATTTCAGGATGTCAAGGAAGAGTATATACTGGACCAGGAAGAATCATGAAGACAAGTGGGTGCAAAAGGTAATTGATAACCTGCTTGCAGGTAAGCCCATAATTTACAGCGGTAATGCTGATGATGGCAAATCCGGACATGCTTTCAATGTTGACGGAGTAAAAGAGGGGCGTTATTTTCATATTAACTGGGGATGGGAAGGGAAATGGAACGGCTACTTCCTGATAGATGACTTTAAACCGGGATACAGTAATTTTTCAGAGAACCAGGCTGCGGTATTCGATATACAACCATATTATTATCCAACCGATGTCAGCCTTAGCGACAGTGTTGTTCCTGTTGGCCTGCCGGCAGGATCTGCTTTTGCAAAGGTGGAGGTTGTTGACGAAGCTTTTGATAATGAATATGATATAACACTGATCACTGATTCTGTAATGGTTGATGATGAATGGATTATGGAGTATTATCTGGAAGATGACAGTATAAGGACGGGCAGGGAGTTTACCGGGGATGATATCGGTGCGGTTACTGTAAGATTTTTGGTAAATGACAGTTATGATAATTTTATTGAAGTTGAGGTGATGCTTACAGTCGCAGACACTACAGGTTCTGCAACTGCAATATATGACAATGAGTTTGACAGAACCAGGATATATCCTAACCCTGCTACCGGGATCATAAACATAGATATGGGTAGCGATGCAATACCTGACTACCTGCGTATATATTCACATACAGGGCTCCTGGTGAATGAAATAGACTCGCCGCTGCATAGGTTTACCTTTGATGCCGGTACCCTGCCGAGAGGTTTATATATCTTTGAGACCGGGTACAGGGATGGAAGAGTCAGCAGGAAGAAAGTGCTGGTTTTTTAGGAATTTTGATGCCTCCGCAGGATAAAATTATCCCGGAGGGTCATTATAGTATAAGATTTTTAATTATTTTCTGACCAGCATAGGAAGGGCTTTATATAAACAGGATTCAGTGAAATTTGTAATTATGATGCAATTTTTTTTTAACTTGCGCGTCCTTTGTGATAATATGCTGTTTTATTTATTCTATATAAATGCAACCAGTTATTTTTTTTTATTTACCTAACCTAAATATTCTAATATGAGAAAATTACTATTATTTGTGTTTTTCTTCTGCGGTGCGGGACTGATGGTCTCTGCCCAGGAGAAGACAGTAACAGGTACTATCACTGCTGCTGAGGATGGCACAACCATTGTCGGAGCTACAGTGAATATTAAGGGAACAACCACAGGCGTTACATCCGATCTGGATGGTAATTATTCAATTACCGCCAGCGAGGGTGATGTTCTTGTGTTCCGCTTTGTCGGAATGGAGACAGAGGAGATAACAGTAGGCGAGGCCTATGTTTATGATGTGGCTATGGAGCTCGATAATGTAGGGCTTGATGAGGTAGTGGTTATTGGCTATGGCTCGGCTATCAAACGTGAGCTCAGTGGATCTATCACTAGAGTGGAAACTGAAGGTCTGGCAGACCTGCCGGCTGTAAACTTCCAGTCAGCCATACAGGGTAAGACCTCCGGTGTTTTCATTGAGCAGGCCAGTGGTAAGCTGGGTGAGACTGTGAAGATGAGGATCAGGGGATCATCATCTATCTCAGCCGACAATCAGCCATTATATGTTATTGACGGGGTGCCTGTTACTTCACAAAACCTGAGTAACACCGCTAACCAGCCAACCAGTCCCCTGGCCGATATCAACATGTCTGATGTTGAGTCAATACAGGTTCTTAAGGATGCTTCTGCAGCTGCCATCTATGGTTCAAGGGCATCCAACGGTGTAGTTATCATAACAACAAAAGGTGGTATGGCCGGCGAAACCCAGTTTAATTTCAGGTATACCACGGGTATAAGTGAGCCTACACGCATGCGTGAATGGCTGAATGCAGAGCAATACCTTGAGCTCTTTAATGAAGCAATGGATAATGTATCCGTTGACGGCCTGGTATGGGACTGGCTTCCTAAAGAAGACATCTGGGAGATGTATGTTGGAGATCAGTGGGATGAAGGACATGACACTGACTGGCAGAAAGAGGCTTTTCAGAAAGGATCCATTAACAGGGTTAACCTGAGTGCCAGCGGAGGATCCGAAACAGGCACCTTCTTTGCAGGCATGACCTATGATAATACCGTGGGTATACTCAGGGGCAACAGCATGAATAAGTTTAATGGTAAGGTTTCACTCGATCAGAATCCGAGTGACAGGTTAAACTATGGCGTTAACCTGAATATAATGAGGACTGAAATGGACAGGGTGGAGAATGATAATGCATTTGCCACACCGCTGCAGCTGGTGGCACAGGCACCTATAACCCCTGTATATGATCCTGAGACGGGTGAGCTGAATGAGAACACCATATATTATAATGGTCTGATTTCCCTGCGCGACTCATATAATAACCAGGTTACATTCAGGTCCTTGTCAAATGCTTATGCTACTTATGAACTATTCAAGGGTCTGTCGTTCAGGACAGATTTTGGGGCTGACATCATTGACCTGAGAGAGAAGAATTTCTGGGGACGTGAGACCATCGGTGCCGGTCCGGCCGGCGAAGCACAGAACAGGTCTGTGCGGGTGGTAAACTACAACTGGGATAATTACTTCACATACGCACTGGTGGAGGATGTACATGACCTCAGCGTAGTGGGTGGTATGTCATACCAGGAGTCAAAGACAACCGGTTCAAATATTGTAGGTAAGGGTTTTCCGACTGATGATTTTCAGAATATAGCATCTGCAGCTGAAGCAACATTATTCAGCAGCTGGGATGAGGGCACATCATACCTGTCTTATTTTGCCCGCTCCAATTACCAGTATAATAACAGGTATCTTTTTACACTGAGCGGACGAATGGACGGATCATCAAGGTTCGGTGTTGATAACAGGTACGGTTTCTTCCCTGCCGGATCAGCAGGATGGATAGTATCCGAGGAGAATTTTATGGATGGCATTGAGAATATACTCAGCTATTTTAAGCTCAGGGCCAGCTACGGGTTGACAGGTAACTCAGGGATACCCGATTATGCACACCTGGCTTTGTATTCAGGTGTCAATTATGCAGGACGTAACGGTTTGAGGGCAACACAGCTTGCCAGTAAAGAACTGGGATGGGAAACAACAGCCCAGCTCGATGTTGGGGTTGATTTCGGTTTCTTTAATAACAGGTTAACCGGTGAGATAGACTATTATAATAAGCAGACAACAGATCTGTTGCTTTACCGCACACTGCCTGCAACTTCCGGATTTACAGGAGTATGGGGTAATGTCGGGGCCCTGGAAAACAAAGGCTTTGAGTTTGCCCTGCATTCAAATAACCTTGTTGGCTCATTTAAGTGGACAACAGACTTCAATATATCCTTTAACAGGAATAAGGTGCTTGATGTTAACGGTCCTGAGATTACACCTAACGGGCTTAACTACGTAATGGAAGGACAACCCATAGGTGTTTGGAAGATGCGTAAGTACGCCGGTGTTGATCCTGATAACGGTGATGCCCTCTATTACCTTGAGGAAGGAAGTGACGAAACCACAAGCAATTATAACCTGGCAGATCCTATGGTTGTGGGATCACCTAATCCCGATTTTACCGGTGGCCTGTCAAACCACTTTGAATACAAGGGTTTTGACATGGATATACTGCTCAGTTTTGTTTATGGCAATATGATATATAACGGAGGCGGCGGTTATCAGTCGTCCAATGCGGAATGGTTTGATAACCAAACTGTTGATCAGATGAACAGGTGGCAGGAGCCGGGTGATATAACCGATGTACCGCAGGCAAGGTTCGGGTACTCTAACGGATCACGCGAATCCAGCCGTTATCTTTCTGACGGATCATACCTGAGGGTGAGAAATGTAACACTGGGATATAACCTGCCTGATAACCTGCTTACACGTCTGAACATGAGCAGTGCAAGGATATTTATCGGTGTACAGAACCTGTATACCCTGACCAATTATGAAGGATGGGATCCCGAGGTTAACTACCTGGGCACAGGCAGATCAACCCAGAGCCAGAATATAATACAGGGTTATGACTTTTACACCGCACCACAGGCAAGAACCTATTCTGTCGGTATAAACCTTACTTTTTAACAAACAGCAAACTATGAATATCATGAAAAATAAAATATTTAACAGACTATTATGGTTGCTAATTATACCGGTGATGATCTTTAGCTCATCATGTGATGAGAAGCTGGATCTTAAGCCGAAGCAATCAATCGACGCGAGCACCGCTCTCACAACACCTGACAATATTCAGGCAACACTTGTAGGGGCCTACCTGCAGGCACGTGACGGAGATATTTTCGGAAGCACCTTTAATGAGTACAGTGAACTGCTTGCCGCTACAGGCGACCTGAGGTTTATCGGAACATATGAACAGCCCCGTGAGATTATTAATAAGGAGATAGCTGTTACCAATTCATATGTTTCGGGTACATGGATTGAAGCTTACCAGCTTATTAATATTTGCAACACACTCCTTGATCCTGAAACACTGGCCGTTCTTGATACTGATGATGCTGAAAGAGTGGAAGGTGAAGCCAAATTCCTCAGGGGATGGGTGACATTTGAGATGACAAGGCTTTTCGGCCTGCCATATGAGGCCGGCCAGACCAACAGCCAGCTGGGTATACCACTTTTAACCACTCCTACCAAAGATGTCAGCGATGCTGTTGATGTGGCAAGGAATACAGTGGAGGAATGTTATACACAGGCTGTCAATGACCTGACAGACGCAAGGGATCTGTTGCCCGATGCCAATGATGTTTATGCAGACAGCTATGCTGCCAGCGCAGTACTTGCAAGGATATACTTGCA
>JBKHBA010000286.1:0-3564 GCA_046542595.1 Bacteroidales bacterium
GGTAATTATGGTAAAGGTCATGATAATATTGTCGTTACGGCTATCTACCCACCTGTCATATAATCCCGCCAGCAACATAATCCTCTTATCAGCCCTGTAAATATACCAGGGTATCTTCTCTCCTCCTTTATGCTGCCACTCATAAAAGCCCATAACCGGAATCACACATCTCCTGCTACGATATGAGTCTGAATATGATGGCTTTAACTCCAGTGTTTCAGCCCTGGCATTAAAAGTCATATACCTGATTCTCCGGGCCTCCTCCTCCCCTTGCGTTTGGCTTGGTATGAGGCCCCATTTAAGCAGCCTTATTTCCTTATCTCCGTTATAGAGAGCTGTCACCGGCAGCTCTGGCAGTGTATGTGCATGATAATAGTAGCTGGGTCTGTACTTTTCATGATCAATAAAAGAGGCCCTGAATCTTTTCTCAAGCTCTTCCTTTACAATGTTTATGTTGACGGTGAAACACATACCAGACTATTTAACCTGCTGCCGTGTCCGGATATGCACGGAATTTAATCAAGAGGTACAGGCAGGGAGTATTCAAACAGGTCAGTGCCGGACCATTCTTTTGTACTATTAATAACCCGGCTCATTAAAATATTAATATCACTTGTGAACATAGAACTTTTCCATGTGCTTGTATTCAGCAGAACAGCCCATATTGTTCCATCAGGCATACGCTTTATCATGGCTGAAGTCCCGGCAAACGATCCGGTTCTCCACCAGTAGCCGTTAGCCGTTGTACCCTTCCATCCCACAGGAGCAAAGCCATTGGAGCGGTCAGTCATAAAATCAACAGCATTTTCAGATATTATATCCTCAGCATTGTCAAAACCATCAATCGCCATGGCAAAACGCACCAGGTCGGGTGCTGTAGTAATCCATGCTCCCGCTCCGCCCAGTGCTTCAACATCATTACCTCCATATGAAGAAGGCACCAGTGCCCCGCTGCCGTATACTGACTTTCTGCGTATTGCGTTTAAAGGTTCATAATAACGGACCTCAAGAGGGTCTTTTTCTGAATAAAGATTACGTGCCAGCCTGAAATCATATATTCCCAGTGGTTCAAATATCTCTTTCCTGCAATAATCCTCATAGGACATGCCAGAAACATCTTCTATCACAAGTCCGAGTATTGCATATCCCAGGTTTGAATAGGACCTTCCTCTTCCCGGTGTGAAATGCAGTCTTTTATCAAGGGCAAACCTGATTATATCCTGAGTTGTAACAGGTAAATCCTTATCAAGAAAATCCGCTACCACCTGTGGCATGAACATATGATCACCATACCTGTGACTCCATCCTCCCTGGTGGGCAAGAAGATGGGCCACTGTAATATCATTTGCCCTCCTATCCCCTGGTTCACTGAAATTTTCATTATCGAGCAAACCACCGGGCCCGAAAACATTATCATCCAGGCTCAGCCTGTTTTCCTCCTGCAGTTTCATTATGGCGGTAGCTGTAACCAGTTTGGATATGCTGGCTATCCTGAATTTATGATATGGCTCTGCTGCTACACCTTTAATATCGTCTGCCATACCGTATGCCCGTGAAAAAACCAGTTTATTATCCCGCGCAACTGCTACAGAAGCTCCTTTGATATTCCAGTAGCGCATAAAATAATTTACAGACCTGTCAATAGAGTTATAATCCTCATCAGCCAAGAGATCATTGCTTATCCTTGCATTGGCAGCAGTGAAACCGGATGGTGAGACACCTATCCCTCCTATTGAATCAGGGTTATGATTCAACAAACCAAAAAACAAAACCAGAACTATATACCGGTGATACTTATAACTCATTTTGAACATTTCTGCACTGCAAAAATATAAAAACAATATTATATATCACTTTGCTTGGTGCCATTATCCTGGTATTTTATCAATAGTTGTTAACAGCCAGCCTGTTATAATCAATGTAGCCTGTGATAGATCTTGTCAACAAGATCCTTGAGATCGGAGGGTACGGCCGAACGCAGCTTATCGAAATCCGGTTTTGCCCTGGGCCGGCAACGCAGGTCAGAAGAATCATTTACGGGTGTACGCGTACCCTTGCCCAGGTAAGGTAATATCTTCCATGCATAATCCTCCCTGAATAATGGCTGGAGTTCAAGACCGATAAGGTCAAACAAGACAGCAGGGGCATAATTCATGCTCTGATCAAGCTTTTTCACTTCATCCTTTATCCACTCATTGGATGCCAGGTTTAACATTATATCCACATTCTGAAAAGCTGTTTTTATCTTTTCAGTCTTCAGGGTTGAAAAAGCTTCATATGCATCACCATATTCCGGACCGGGAGAATTATCAATCCACTTTTCTGCGAAATAGTCAAGGAACCTGAATGATGCCATGTGTGCCATGGCTGTGGCAAGCCAGGTAACCTGCCGGGGGTCAGTATAAATTATACTCATAACATGAGCATACTGGTAGGCTACCTTTCCGTATGTCAGGTGACCTACGGTTAATCCCACCTTATAATAATCCTCAACCAGCGGTGTGTATACCTGCATACCATAATAAAGGTCATTGACAACCCATATGGGTTTATAACCAAGCTCAGGTGGAGAATCAACAAGCCGGTCAAACTCGGATGACAGCTCATTCACTATAGGTAAGATATTTTTATTATAAGATTCCGAATCCCACAAGTCAAGTTTTATTTTCCAGTTCATCTCCTTAATATTAAATTATTTAAACAAAAATATGCAAGTACTCTTCCCAATCAATATAACCTTTTTTATAAGGAATTACAAATTTCCCAAATATATGCTTAAAATGCAATAAGCAATAATCTTATATTCAGCTTTTACTATATTTGTAACAATATGCTGAAAGCAGGCCATAATAATACACCCGTATACTACCTGAGCATCATCTTTTTACTGATGCTTTTAACTGCTGCTGCCTCAGCCCAGGATAACACAGCTGCTATTGACACATCTGATTATCTCCCTTTTCCGGAAGGGCTGAACACCAACCTTATGATTGCAGCCGCCAAAGGCTACCCTTCAGAGATACACAGGCTTATTAAGCTGGGGGCGGAAGTTGATGCCACCGACTATGAAAAGATCAGCCCCCTGATATATGCCGTTGCCAATAATAAGCTTACCACAGTTAAGGCCCTGCTCGACTACGATCCAGACACTGAGATATTTACAAACAGCGGCGAATCAGCCCTACATATAGCAGCCAAGGATAATATGCCGGAGATTGCAGAAGCTCTTATAAGGGCTGAGACAGATATCAACCTGAGGGATCGCCACGGGGCCACTCCCCTGCATTATGCTTCAGCATACGGTTATTTGCAAATGTGCGACCTGCTTATTTACTACGGTGCAGACATTGAGGCAAGATCAAAGGATGGAAGCACAGCGTTGATCTCTGCTGTCTATTCAGGTCAGGCCCCTGTCAGCGACCTTCTCCTTCAGTCAGGATCAGATCCAAACATACCGGATAATGAAGGATATACACCTTTAATTATTGCCGCACAGAATAATGACACACTGCTGATGAGCCTCCTTCTGGATAAAGGAGCCAATATTTTTGCTGTAAACAAATA
>JBKHBA010000287.1:0-3545 GCA_046542595.1 Bacteroidales bacterium
GAATCATAAATGGGGACTGTTCCCGGCTGTATCCGCTGGCTGGAATATGAAAAACGAATCCTTTATGCAGGGAATTGATGCGCTCAGCACCCTTAAACTGCGTGGGGGATACGGTCTGACGGGTACTATTCCAAGCAATCCATATAACGCTCTGAGAAAACTGACCTATGATACAGGTGGCTATGTTTTTGTGGCCGGTGAATGGATCCCCGGACTGATAACTTCATCCAACCCAAACCCAAACCTGAGATGGGAGAAGAAGGCTGAAACTAACATAGGCCTTGATTTCGGTTTCTTCAATGACAGGTTTGCCGGTTCTGTAGACCTCTATCAAAGGAAGACAACAGATATTATCTGGAGTTATCCCGTGCCTTCTCCACCCAACCTGTATACCAGTGTTGTTGCTAATGCAGGTTCTATGGAGAATAAGGGTATAGAGGTTTTCCTTAGCGGCCTTCCCCTGAAAACAGGTAACTGGACATGGAGGACATCTGCCAACTTCACCGCTAACAGGAATAAGCTTATCTCTCTGTCGAATGACGAATTTCAGAATGAAAATCCCTATATAAATGCAGGTGATGCAGGAAGGGCAACACGTGAATATACGCATAAGCTTGAGGAAGGTGGTCCGATTGGTAATTTTTACGGTTACAGGTCTGTAGGAGTTGATGAGAACGGTATGTGGCTGGTTGAAACTGATGAGGGACCAAAACTACTTGTGGATGCTGTTGAAGCTGATAAGCAGGTGCTGGGTAACGGGGTTCCAAAATATTACATTAACTGGAACAATACAGTTGAATACAGGAATTTTGATTTAAACATTGTTATGAGAGGGGCTTTTGATTATAAGATACTTAACCAGCCCCAGCTTCTTCACGGCGTGCCCTCTGAGTTCAGGAGGTCAAATGTGCTAAGAAATTCCTTTACACATGAGGTGTATGGCCTGTTGTCAATGAACCAGGATGCTACGTATGTAAGCGAGTTTCTTGAAGACGGTGATTACTGGAAAGTAGATAATATCACCCTGGGTTATAACTGGGTACCCGGTGAATCTCTTGCAGCAATAGGTTCTTGCCGTTTCTATGCCTCAGTAACGAATATTTTTACACTTACCGCTTATACCGGGATTGATCCTGAGGTGACAATGACCAATATTGCGGCAAGAGCGCCTGGTATTGATTACGTAAAACGTTATCCCGCTACAAGGACATTTACAGTTGGATTAACAGTATTATTCAGATAAAATATTATCACTATGAAAAAAATAATTGCAATCTTATTTTCAGTTTTACTTCTGGGTGCGTGTGATTATGATCTTACCGAGGAGATTTATTCGGAGATCGATGCATCCAAATATGAACTTTCGGCCAAAGACATTGACGCTGCAATAGCCCCGGCTTATGCAGTTTTCGGTGCAATGATCGGAAGATGGCATAATGTTATGTTCGATGAGGGTACGGATTATATGACCGTTGCCTCAAACGGCTCCGGCTGGTACGACGGCGGTGTCTATAACAGGATGCACCTTCATACATGGCCTGATAACCAGAGCCACGTCTGGGCAAGGTGGAATACTTATTATGAGGGCATAAACAAGGCCAATATGGCCCTGGAACAGTTCACCAGTGGAAGTATACCATTGGATGAAGACCGGAAGCCTGAGGTTTATGCACAACTTAAATCAATACGTGCTTACTTCTACTGGCTTCTTATGGATGAGTTTGGCAGTGTTCCCCTGGTACTGGATTTTGAGGGTGAGCTTACCGGACAGAGTGAAAGGTCTGAGATTTATGATTTTCTGGTAAATGAACTGGAATCAATTATACCTGACCTTAACACTGAAAAGAGTATGGAAACATACGGTAAGTTTAACCAGTGGGCTGCCAGAACACTGCTCGCCAATATCTACCTTAATGCTGAAGTGTATACAGGTACCCCGCAGTGGGATAAAGTTATTCAACAATGTGATGCAATAATTAATTCCGGTCTTTACAGCCTGGCACCTACTTATAAGGAGAATTTTTTACCAAATAACGAAAATTCCCCGGAGATAATTTATGCTGTTCCCTGCGATTATGTATATGGAGTAGGGATTAACTTCCACAGGGCATGCATGCATGCAGCCAGCCGGGATAAATATGATGCGGTAGTAGGTGGCTGGGGAACAGGTTCTGTCAAAGGAGTGCCGCAGTTCCTTGATATGTACGAGGAAGGGGATGGCAGGCTTGAGGATTCATGGGATTTTGGTCCCCAGTTCTCGTCAAGCGGAGAACCATTGCTGGGAGGCTATGATATTACAGGTAAGCAATTGAATTTTACCAGACCGGTACCAACCGGACTTCAGAGCGGTGAATCTGAAGGTTACAGGCTTATGAAATATGACCCGACCGGAGGCAATGCTAGACTGGATAATGATATAGTACTTTTCCGCTATGCCCAGGTACTGATGATGAAAGCCGAAGCTCTTCTCAGAACAGGTGATGCCGATGGCGCAGCTGCCCTTGTTACACAGGTAAGAAACAGATGCTTTGAAGATCCTGCAGATGCTGAAATCACAGGCGCTGAGCTTTCAGGTCCCACTACAATGCGTTATGGAGAATATGTTGAGGATTATGGTCTGGATTATGCACAGATAATTGAAGCCATCCAGAGAGATGATGATGAGTATATAGCTTATAAGCTCAATGAATTAACTCTTTCACATGGTGAAACAATAGAAGATATGCCTGCTGCAATAGCCCAGATCAAAGCCGATCTGGCAGGAAAAACGGTAAGTGATTATTTTATTGATGATGACGTCTCTGTTATCCAGTACGGAAGGATGTTGGATGAACTGGGAAAGGAGTTTGTTCATGAACTGGCAAGAAGAAGGAATATGATACGCTTTGGAGCCTATACAACAATGAGCTGGCTTACACATATTCCTAACGGTGACTACAGAAGGGTTTATCCTATCCCTCTTAATGCTATGTCAACAAACAGCCTGCTTGTACAGAATGAGGGATATTATTAATCAGATCGTTATAAGTTCGGTTCTTTGGATTGATATATTATAGGGTTATGGTTTAGGTGAAAGCTTTTACAGGGATGTGCCAGGTTGCACGTCCCTGGAAAAGCCTTCAGAAATTCAGGGTCGCATTATAACAATCATCTTTAATGATTATTTTTACCTTTTTAACCGGATTTGGTAATACTAAAAAAAATATGAATAAATTCTTCTTTTACCTGTTAATTGTCTTTGCGGGATTTTTTCTGTCATGTAACAGGGATAAGCTTTCTTCTCGTCCGAATATCCTTATAATAATGGCTGATGATCTGGGTTATTCAGACCTGGGAAGCTATGGCGGCGAAATAAATACACCTAACCTTGACGGGCTTGCTGATAACGGTATACGATTTACCGAGTTCTATAACTCGGCAAGGTGTTGCCCCAGCAGGGCATCGGTGCTTACAGGGCTTTACCCTCATCAGGCTGGCATAGGGTCATTTGTCGGTCCCGACAGGGGCGAACATGGGTATACAGGCAGCCTGACTCCCAATGCCGT
>JBKHBA010000288.1:0-3543 GCA_046542595.1 Bacteroidales bacterium
ATTCGGAACAGTGCCGGCACCGATGCTGCAGGCAGGAATTGGTTTACCCCTGGGTTCTGAAATTAAACTCAGGTATATACCCAACACTCCTGTTGATGAAGGATCGATAAGCCTTATAGGAGGCGGATTTATGAAGAGTATATCCGAGCATATAAAAGCATTTAAACTGCTTCCGGTCAATGTTTCCGCTTTTGGCGGTTACAACAGGTTAAGTGCCAATGTGCCCATAAGCGTTCAGCCTTCAACTGATGATTATTATGATAATTATACCATGGCCGACTTTAACAATCAGGCTTTTATCGTGGATGTCAGTTCCTGGAATATATCTCTTATCGGATCTGTTGATATACCGGTGGTAACAGCCTATGCAGGAATCGGATATAGCAAAACCGCCACGCTTATGAATATTGAGGGCTATATACCGCTTCCCACTGTTGATCCCGCAATCTCAACAACAAACCCTGTTTATACCGATGCAGGCGTTGTGGAGGATGTAACTGAGATAAAGATTGAGAATTACTCCGGATTGCGGATGAATGTGGGAGCAAGGCTTAAACTGGCTGTATTAACCCTTCATGTGGATTATACCTATGCCGACTATAACGTTATCACAGGAGGTATAGGCATATCATTCAGGTAAACCGGGGGGATCCCCGCTGCTGATTTCTCTCCTGGCTTATTCCGGCAGATATGTAAACCCTCTTACAGTAGCAGAGATGTAAACCCTCTTACGGTAATAATAACTACGGTTTTTATTATTAATTTTGCGGTATAAATTCTGTTATACACCGTGAAAGAGGACAGCACAACAATAAAAAACAGGTACAGGGCTTTGTTAAGGGCCTCATCCGGACTCATAAAGAGCAGGGCCGACCAGAAGAGGATCAGGAAAGCCCTTGATCTGCTTGTTAAAACGCTGGGTGACGAAAAGACCATAACAGGGGAATCAGCGGTGGTACATGGCCTCTCCGTGGCACGTATAATGGTGTCTGAGATGGGACTGGGAATGTCTTCTCTTATTGCTGCCGTTCTGCATGACTGCAGCAGCCGGATGGACCTGTCTGATAAAAAACTTGAAAAGACCCTGGGCGCAAATGCGGTAAGTGCGCTGAAAGGACTGGGTAATATAGAAAATATCGAAACCGCCAGGTCAACATACCAGCCCGATAACTTTCTTAAACTCGTACTGAGCCTGGCTGATGATATCAGGGTCATACTGATAAAACTTGTTGAAAGGCTGGAATATATGAGGAAGCTGGAGGGGGCAAAGCCTGAAGTACGACTGAGGCTGGCTTCCGAATCATATTTTCTGTATGCACCCCTGGCACACAGGCTTGGACTCTACAGGCTTAAGTCGGAGATGGAAGACAGGGCAATGATGTACCTCGATCCGGCTGCTTACAGGGCTATAGAGAGGAAGCTGAAGCAGACAACCTCGGCACGTAACAGGTTGATACGCGATTTCTCAGAGCCTCTAAGGAATGAGCTTGACAGGCATGATTTTAAATACGAGATAAAAGGACGTACCAAGTCAATACACTCCATATGGCAGAAGATGAAACGCCAGGGGGTTGATTTTGAGGAAGTTTATGATGTCTTTGCCATACGTATTATCCTGGATTCCAAAAAAAGCAGGGAAAAATCTGACTGCTGGCAGGCTTATTCAATTGTTACAGACCTGTACCAGCCAAACCCCAGCAGGTTGCGGGACTGGATATCTATCCCGAAATCAAATGGATATGAGTCGCTTCATACCACGGTTATCGGTCCGCGCAATAAATGGGTGGAAGTGCAGATACGAAGCCGCAGGATGGATGATATAGCTGAAAAAGGCCTGGCTGCCCACTATAAATACAAGGGTTCTGATGGCGACAGGGCAATAGATAAATGGCTGCTGGAGATGAGAGAACTGCTTGAGTCACCGGTGGAAGAGGAAAAGGAACTGATAGACCAGGTGAGATCCGGACTATATTCGGATGAGGTTTTTGTATTTACCCCGCGGGGCGACCTCAAACGGCTGGCGGCAGGGGCTACCGTGCTTGACTTTGCATTTGAGATACATACAGAGGTGGGAGAGAGCTGCGTGGGGGCTAAGGTGAACGGGAGGAATGTAGGGATTAAGCATGTTCTGGAGAACGGTGACCGTGTTACCGTTCTGACATCAAAAAACCAGAAAGCCAAGCAGGACTGGTTGTCCTTTGTTATTACAGGCAAGGCAAAAAACCGTATTAAAAACGCTCTGAATGCCGATAAAGTAAAGGCAGCGGCAGAAGGAAAGGAAATGCTGCTGCGACGGCTGAGAAACTGGAAAATAAAATATGATGATGAGCTTGTGAAATCATTGCTCGATCATTTTAAGCTGCCCAATGCAACTGAACTGTACTCTATGATACAGGCTGAAAAGATAGACCTGCAGGATGTTAAGGATTTTATCAAGGGTGGGGAAAAGGAAGCAAAAGCTGAAGCACAGGACGCTGTTCCTGCCCCGGGTACGGCTGGTGAAGCGGATATAAAGACACAGAAGGGCGAAAAGTTCGGCGACTATCTTATTATTGAGAATAAGGTGGAGGGACTCGACTACAGGCTTGCCAGGTGCTGTAACCCGGTGCCCGGCGATAAGATTTTCGGTTTTGTTACGATAACGGAAGGGGTGAAGATACACCGTATTAACTGCCCCAATGCCCCTAACCTGATGACCAACTATCCGTACCGTGTCCTTATGGCCAGGTGGACGAAGACGGAGGAAGCTGCCGCTTTCCAGACAGGCATACGGATAACGGGCATAAATGACCATGCCATGATAACAAAGATATATGATGTCCTTAGCTCATATAAGGTGAACCTGAGGAATTTTAAATACGATAATCATGACGGGATGTTTGAAGGTATTGTTTATCTGTATGTACCCAACACTAACATGCTGAATGGTTTAATTAAGAAAATACTCTCCATTGACGGTGTAATGAAAGCGGCCAGGTTTGATTAATGGTATTTTGAAATAAACATTAAATACATTATTTTTACACTATGCGAAAACTGTTATTCATAGCGCTTATTATTTTTACAGGACTGAAGCTGCATGCACAGTACCCGTTTAATAATGCCGGTATCTTTTATATGCCTGCTCCCGGTCCTGAAAAATATTATGCCGACAAGAATGATGATACCGGTTCCGATAAACATTCATGGGCCCGTTACCAGCTGAATACCGGAGTGATGTTTAGTTCTATAAATGACTTTAATTCAGTTAGTACATGGGTATCACCTTCAGTATTGCTTCCGATCAATTCAAAGCTGGCTTTAAATGTAGGAGGCACTTATATCAACAGTTTTGTTCCGGGGTCTCTTAATGAGTCAGGGGAGGCAGGGCCGGCATCGGATTTTATTATGAATGTCTCGGGCATTTATTCAGTTAATGAAAAGATGACGGTTTACGGTCAGTTTACAAAGTCGATGATGGATGAAGGTCTTTTTGGCCGTGAGGGATTCGAATCCATGACCCTTGGCATGGACTATTCACCCCTGCCCGGAGTCCGAATAGGC
>JBKHBA010000289.1:0-3496 GCA_046542595.1 Bacteroidales bacterium
GGCTCTGACCGGAGATCGTTTCTCCCCGGTCTCCCGGGACTCCTGCCATTTATCACACAACCATCTTTTCAATAGGTATAACCAGTATGCCCTGTGCGCCTTTCTCCTTAAGCTTACCTATCACGGCCCAGAAATCCTTTTCGCTGATCACCGAATGAACCGAGCTCCATCCCTCCATGGCCAGTGGCAGCACGGTTGGGCTTTTCATGCCGGGCAGTATATCGAATATTTCAGGCAGCTTATCATCGGGTGCATTAAGCAGTATATACTTATTATTGCGTGATGACAGCACCGACCTTATCCTGAACAGTATCTCCTCCAGTATGGCATTCTTCTGATCATTCAGGCGCAGTCCTTTTACTATGCATGCCTCCGATTCGAGCATCACCTCCACCTCTTTCAGCCCATTCTTAAAGAGGGTGCTGCCGGAGCTTACCAGGTCGCATATGCCGTCGGCCAGGCCAATACCGGGGGCTATCTCCACCGATCCCGATATCTCGTGTATACCGGCATTGATATTATTTTTCTCCAGGAAGTTCCTGAGGGTGTTGGGATATGATGTTGCCAGTTGCTTATTATTGAACCACTGCAGCCCGTCATATTCCTGGTGCGCGGGTATGGCCAGCGACAGGCGGCAGCGCGAGAAGCCCAGCTTCTGCACCACCTCACACTGCTTCTCCTTTTCAATGACCACATTCTCGCCCAGTATGGCTATATCAGCCACCCCGTCCTCTATATACTGTGGTATATCCGAGTTACGGAGGAACAGCACCTCCACCGGGAAGTCGCGTGCCGGCGCTATAAGCTGGTCAAAGCCGTTATCTATCTTTATGCCGCACTCCCTGAGCAGCGACAGGGAGCCGTCGTGCAGCCTGCCGGATTTCTGCACCGCTATCTTTAATTTCTCTTTCATAAACTCTGGTTTTTTCGTTCTTATTTGATTATCAATGTTTTATAGTTTGTCTCCTTTGTCTCTTTCTTCATTTCCAGGCATAAAAAAAACCCGTCTTTGCTAAATGCACCGACGGGCTCCTGGTTTCTTATATATGACTATAGCATACTAAATACCATCATCCGCTCGCCGGAGGCAAGTATGATGATGATGGTGATGTAATGCTGTTTGTATCATTCTTTCTTTTCTGAGCCGACAAAGATAGAACAAAAATCCCGGGCTGCAAAGAAAAAATAAATTAATTGAAGGATCTCAATGAGACAATGCTTTTTTCAGTGCCTGCTGCCAGTTGCTGATATGTGCCTGTGCTGTCTCCCTGTCCATGACGGGAGTGAAAGTGCGCTCCGGCTGCCAGTGCTTTCTGAGCTCCTCAATACCGTCCCAGTAGCCTGTTGCGAGTCCCGCCAGGTAGGCAGCACCCATGGCGGTGGTCTCCATGACCGAGGGCCTGATAACCTCGTTACCCAGTATATCGGACTGGAACTGCAGCAGCAGGTTATTACCCGATGCCCCGCCGTCAACACGTATATCAGCGATAGACCGGCCGTAGTCATCCTGCATGGCCATCAGCACATCCCTCACCTGGAAGGCTATGCTCTCCAGTGCGGCACGTGCAAGGTGTGCCTTAGTGGTGCCACGGGTGATACCTGTTATGGTACCCCGTGCATAGGGATCCCACCACGGTGCTCCGAGTCCCGATAAGGCAGGCACAAAATACACACCGCCGTTATCATCCACCGTCAGCGCCAGCTTCTCGCTTGATGGTGCATCACTTATTATCTCCAGCCCGTCGCGCAGCCACTGTATGGCCGCGCCGGCAATAAAGACCGACCCTTCAAGACCGTACACCAGGTCGTCGCCTATCTGCCAGGCTATGGTTGTAAGCAGCTTGTTGGAGGAGGTAACCGGACTCCCCCCTGTGTTAAGTATCATAAAGCAGCCCGTGCCGTAAGTGTTTTTTACCATGCCCTCATCGAGGCAGAGCTGGCCGAAGAGTGATGCCTGCTGATCGCCTGCTATCCCTGCCACCGGCACATGGAAGCCTGTTACGGCGCTATCCGTCATGCCATATATCTCCGAGCATGTCCTCAGCTCAGGCATCATAACCCGTGGTATGTCAAAGAGTCGCAGCAGCTCATCATCCCATTCAAGGGTGTGTATATTAAAAAGCATGCTGCGGCTGGCATTGGTCACATCAGTAGCATGGAGTCCACCGCCGGCCCCGCCTGTCAGCTTCCACAGCAGCCAGCTGTCTACGGTGCCAAAGCACAGCTCACCGGCTGCTGCCCTGGTGCGGACGCCCGGCACATTTTTCAGTATCCACTGCAGCTTGGTAGCCGAGAAGTAAGCATCAGGTACGAGTCCCGTTCGCTTCTGTATCATCTGTTCCAGCCCGTCAGCTATAAGCCTGTCACATACCTCCGCCGTCCGCCTGTCCTGCCACACTATGGCATTATACACGGGAGCGCCTGTCTTTCTGTCCCATACGATGGTTGTCTCGCGCTGATTGGTAATACCCAGTGCCTTGATATCCCTGCCCTCAATGCCTGCCCTGGCCGTCACCTCCGATATAACGGACATCTGGCTCGACCAGAGCTCCAGGGGATCATGCTCAACCCATCCCGGACGCGGATAGAACTGCGTAAACTCTTTCTTTGCCTGGCTGCGTATACGCCCGCTGTGGTCAAACAGTATGGCCCGCGAGCTTGTTGTTCCCTGATCCAGCGCCAGTATATATCCGGTATCCATAAACAAATATTTTTACCCTCCTTTGACGATTACAATATAATGAAATATGCACAGGAAAGGAAATAACAGCTATCGCCGAGAACAAATATTATTTAGAATGGTTGTAAATATCGGCACTTTGAAAAGTTTTTTATTTTACCGGAAACGTTTGAAACATAAGCCGCCGGAAGACTGTGCTGAATAATATGTTATTGCCTTGATTTTAAATGGGATATGCTATGTTTTTTTATGTATTTTTGATATAGCAGGCGTAAGCTGAAAAGTAATTAAATTATTTCCTATGAGTAACAGCATAAAGATGAAGCCGAAACTCAGTTTCTGGCAGATATGGAATATGAGCTTTGGCTTCCTGGGCATACAGTTTGGTTTTGCCCTGCAGAACGGCAATGTGAGCCGTATATTCCAGACCCTGGGAGCCGATATTGACAGGATACCAATATTATGGATAGCGGCACCGGTAACCGGACTGATAGTGCAGCCCATTGTGGGGCATATGAGTGATAAGACATGGGGACGGATGGGACGGCGGCGCCCCTACTTCCTTACAGGTGCCATACTGGCATCAATAGCACTGATACTGATGCCCAACTCGCCGGCCCTGTGGATAGCCGTGGGCATGCTGTGGATAATGGATGCCTCCATTAACATATCCATGGAGCCCTTCAGGGCTTTTGTGGGCGATATGCTGCCTGACCGGCAGCGTACACTGGGATTCACCATGCAGAGCTTCTTTATCGGCATTGGCGCCTTTGTGGCCTCATGGCTTCCTTATATACTGACCAACTGGTTTAATAT
>JBKHBA010000012.1:0-18585 GCA_046542595.1 Bacteroidales bacterium
TTTAATTCATAAAGAAGCTGCGTTTCTATTTCCATAGTCAGAGTTGCCCCATGTCTCTGTTTTATCTGAAAATGGCAGTGACCAGAACAAACATTTATTCATTCAATCACCTACTAAACAATGTACCGATGAAAAAAATTTTATCCCTTACATTTATACTGAGTTTAGGATTTTCCGGACAGGCACAACAGTCAGTAGAAACAATTGCTGAATTTAAAGGACAACAGGTTACAGGTGTTACAGTAACTCATAACGGGAGAATTTTTGCCAACTTCCCGCGATGGAGAGAATCAGTAAACAGATGGAAGAAGATGAAATGATAAAAAGATCTGATTACCTGGTAAATAATTCGGATGACAGCATGATTGTTAAGGAAGTACTGGATATACACAGAGATATATTATCAGATCTCAAAAAAGCTTGATATGGGAAAATATGCCAAATGGATAGGTGGTGGTCTGGGCTGGTTTCTCGGTGGTCCGCTGGGCGCTCTCTTCGGTTTTGCCGTAGGTTCGATGTTTGACGGACCGCAGCGCGACATAATAACCACAAGCTACAGGGGGCAGAGGTATAAAACCACAGCCGGAGATTTCGGTCTTAGCCTGCTGGTACTGGTAGCAGCAGTTATGAAGGCAGATGGCAAGGTTGTAAAGTCAGAGCTTGATTATGTGAAGAATTTCTTCAGGATGCAGTTCGACGAGGAGACAGCAGCGGAGGCACTGCTGATGCTGCGCGATATGCTGAAACAGGATATACCCCTTGCAGCTGTGTGTCGCCAGATAAGGACTAATATGGAGTATGCATCTCGCCTGCAACTTATGCATATGCTGTACGGAATATCCCTGTCCGATAAACATATGGACCCCAGGGAGATGGCAGCTATTGAATCCATAGCCTCCTACCTGAATATCTCAGTGAAAGACAGGGACTCAATTAAGAATATGTTTGTTCCCTCCACTGATGCTTCCTACAGGATACTGGAGATAAGTCCGGGTGTAAGTGATGAAGAGGTGAAGAAAGCGTACAGGAAAATGGCAAGGAAGTATCATCCCGATATGGTTAATCACCTTGGTGAAGATTTCAAAGAAGTGGCGCATGAAAAATTCCGCAAGGTGAATGAGGCGTATGAGAATATTAAAAAAAGCAGAAATATGTCATAATTGAAAATATTATTAATCTGAAAAAAAACGCAAATGGTTCTTAAAGACTTTATGGCAATAGCCGGATCACCCGGTTTATACAGGTTTATTGCCCAGGGTAAAAATTCTGTGATAGTAGAACACCTGGAAACAGGCAAGCGCACATCAGCACATGGTGCAGCTAAGGTCAGCGCACTGGAAGATATTGCCGTATTTACCGAAACAGGAGAGGTGTCGCTGGCAGAGGTTTTTGATAAGATTTATGAAAAGGAAAATGGTACGGCCACTATAGACCATAAGTCCCCCGCGGAAGAACTGAAAACCTATTTCGGCGAAATATTGCCTGATTATGACAGGGCAAGGGTCTATGTATCCGATATAAAGAAAATTATACAATGGTATAATATACTGCATTCCCTGGATTTGCTGGAAAAGGAAAAAGAGGAAGAAAAGACAGGTGCAGATAATGATGACAAAGGCTCAGAGGCCGGTGACAAGGCTAATACTGCTGCAAAAAAAAGCACAGCTGCTGAAGACCGGGAAAAGCCAGGCAACAGTAAAAAGGCAGACCAAAGATAAAAGCCTGTCGAAAATGAAAAGACTGGTGTTCAATAAGAACGCAGGCGAAAGATAAAAGCCGGCCATAGTGAAAAGAGCCCTGGTTAACAACTGTTTGCCGAATTTATCATTACCGGAATATATAATACTTATACTTCTGCCGGGAACACCTGATTTATAATATAAAACACCTGCCGGGAATATCTGTTTTATAATATAAAACACCTGCCGGGAAATGCTTATCTTAGGTTGATTTTATTAAACCATAAAACAGCTTATGATGAGAACACTTTTAATATTATTCTTTGTTTTTCTGAGTTCCCTGCTCAAGGGGCAGGATTTTTTATTTGAAGATACATTCCGTAATATGGAATACAGGAATGTCGGACCCTCCCGTGGCGGCCGGGTAACTGCTGTTGCAGGTATCGAAGGACAGCCCAATGTTTTTTATATGGGAGCTACCGGTGGGGGAGTATGGAAAACAAGAGATTATGGTATAAGCTGGAAAAATGTATCTGATGGGTTTTTCAAAACAGGATCAATAGGCGCTATAAGGGTGTCACAGTCAAATCCGGATATAGTCTACGTGGGCACAGGCTCGGACGGACTCAGGAGTAATGTGATTATAGGGAAGGGCGTGTACCGTTCAGATGATGCCGGCAAGACATGGACTTTCCTGGGACTCGAAGAGGCAGGACTGATAGGTGCTGTGCTTATCCATCCTGACAATCCTGATATATGTTATGTAGCCGCCATAGGTAATCCTTTCGGTTCAAATGAAGAAAGAGGTGTTTTTAAAACATCAGATGGGGGTAAGACATGGCAGAAAGTGCTGTATATATCTGATAAGACGGGTATCACAGATTTAGAAATGCATCCCGGTAACCCTGATATTATATATGCTGCTGCCTGGACAGCCAGAAGGACACCCTGGACTATAATATCCGGTTCAGCAGAAGGTGGTGTCTTCATGTCTGATAATGCCGGTAAGACATGGGGGAAACTGGGAAATGGCCTTCCCTCCGGTATTATAGGAAAAGCCGACCTGGCCGTATGCGATGCTGCCCCTGATAACCTTTATGTGTTGATGGAGGCAGAAAAAGACCAGGGTGGATTGTTCTTTTCGGACAACAGGGGCACTGATTTTGAGCTTTTGAGTAAGGAGCCATACCTGCTGGACAGACCCTTCTATTATACCAATGTGGATGTTGATCCAACTGATCCGGATATAATACATGTAAGCTCAACAGGCTATTATAAATCAGAAGACAGGGGGAATACCTGGAAAAGAAGATGGACACCCCATGGTGATAACCACGATATGTGGATCAATCCATCCAATCCGGATATAATAGTACAATCGAATGACGGAGGAGCCAATGTAACACTTGACGGGGGTGAGACATGGTCAGCCCAGGATAACCAGCCAACAGCTGAGCTTTACCAGGTAAATGTTGATGACCGCTTTTCTTACTGGCTGTATGCCGGTCAACAGGATAACAGCACAGTAGCTATGCCCGGTAAGGCAGCATGGACCTACAGGGGATCTCCCCCGATTAAGGCTGTAGGAGGATGTGAAACAGGTCCGGTCATACCCAAACCGGGTAATCATAATATAGTTTATGCCAATTGTAAGGGGCGCTTCGGGGTTTATAATAAACTGACAGGACAGGAGAAACAGTATTATGTCGGTGCTCAGAATATGTACGGACATAACCCGGCAGACCTTAAATACAGGTTCCAGAGAGTGGCACCGATAATGGTCTCCCCTCATGATCCTGATCTTGTATATCATTGCTCACAGTATGTGCATGTTACACGTGATGACGGAGTAACATGGGAAACCATATCACCTGATCTTACCGCTTTTGAAGCTGATAAACAGCTTATATCAGGTTCGCCTATCACAAGGGATATTACCGGTGAAGAATTCTATAGTACAATATATGCCATTGCTGAATCTCCGCTCAGACAGGGAGTGATATTAACAGGGGCCAATGACGGCCCGGTACATATAACAACAGACGGTGGAGAAACATGGAAGGACGTCTCACCCGCTGAACTGCCGCCCGGCGGAAGGGTGCAGACCATAGAAGCATCGCATCATGACCCTGCCAGGGCTTATGTGGCCGTGTACAGGTATATGCTCGACGACTGGAAACCCTATATCTTCAAAACGGATAATTACGGGGAGACATGGACCCTGCTTACTGACGGGTCAAACGGTATACCGGCGGATGATCCCACCAGGGTCATAAGAGAAGATCCTGACAGGGAAGGTTTATTATATGCGGGAACAGAGCATGGTGTTTTTGTTTCATTTGATGATGGAGCTTACTGGTATTCACTGCAGCAGAATCTTCCCGATGTGCCGGTAACAGATATAAAAGTGTACAGGAAAGACCTGGTACTGTCCACAATGGGGCGCTCTTTCTGGATAATGGATAATATCAGCCCCCTGCATGAATTTGATCCTGCTGATATCAAGGAAGAACCTGTTTTTTTTACTGCGGAAGATACCTACAGGTCGCCCGAAAGAAGAGGATTATATATTGATTATTTCCTGCCTGAAGAAGTTGAATCTGCCCATGTAGAGATACAAAATACGGAAGGTGAGCTGGTTAAAACTATTGAGGGAGAGACTTCGCGCGGCTTTCACCGGCTGATATGGGACCTGCGTGTGGATGTTGAAATGCCCGGCGAGTCAGGCAGGAGGCGCTTTCGCGGACCGAAAGCAATACCGGCAAGGTATGTTGCAGCACTGGTAGTAAATGACAGAAGAATGACTTCCGGCTTTGACCTCCTGCCTGATCCGCGGATAATTGAAGCAGGAATGAATTTTTCCGCTTATCAGCAGCAGTATGAACTCTCAATGGATATTATTGAGCTGTTCAAAAAAACCACAGGGCTGACAGACAGTATTAATGAAGTACTGGAACCCGGTGTGGAAGATGATAAGCAGAAGAAACGGGAGGGCAGGAAACAAGCCCGTATCAGGGATGAATTACAGGAAATTAGATCGGAGCTGGTAACAAGGGATGATATAAGATATCCCCAGCCTATGCTTTCAGACCAGGTAATGTACCTCTATTCAATGATAAACAGGGCTGACCAGCGTCCGGGAAAGGATGCATATACAAGGTATAATGAACTGCTGGAAAAATATAATACACTCAATGATCGGTACGAAAAGAGCATGGGACTGAAGTAATAACATGATGAGGAATCTGTTCAGGCTGGAAATATAATCTCATGATGGAGGTAGTGTAAAAAACTGTGAAACTGTCCTGTGTCATAAACGGGAACTTACTTTTTACCGGTGAGAGGCAGAATAAAGTGATTGAAAAGTAATGGATTAATTGTATTCTTTTTCTTAAATTTGTTAGAGTAGAAAAAGATTAATGAACTTTTTTCTGCGATTAACCTAACCAAACTATCTATCTATGATTCATCCTGTCAGACGTTTAGGAGTTTTATTGTTTCCGGTAGTATTTGCTGTTATTTTTGCCGGATGCAGGAATAACCCTCCCGCCATCAGCCATAACCAGTCATCGGATACAATAAGTATTGCACACGGCAACTCACTGAATCTGGAATTCAGGTTCAGGGATGACAGGGACAAGCTGGATTCGGCTGTGGTGATGCTCGGTGATAAGGAATTATATTCAGGCAACGACAGCATATATGTGCACAGGCTTAATACATCAGGAATGAGGGCCGGTAAACATATATATACCCTTAGGGCAGAAGATGAAGATCAACAGGTGACAGAGAAAACCGTGCTTTTGAATATCCGGGGTGTTGCCCCGGACCTGGGAGGGTTTGAAATTTCCGGTGCTGGCGCAACATACATCGATGCAGCCTTCGGGATAATAAGTGACGGGGGTATTGAGGTATCTGAGAAAGGCATCTTATACTCAGATGCCGGATCACAAGAAGAAAAAGAGAACAAGGTAATAATAGATGACACCCGGCACGAGACAGATGGTATTATTGATGGTTTTCCCCGGGACAGTGAGCTGCGCCTGAGAGCCTACGCAAAGAACCGGGCAGGGACCGGATACAGTGATTACCTGAACATAAAAACGAAAGATGGTATACCAGTTGTCCGTACAGGGGATGTGAGTAATATACATTCTGTCACTGCTCGTGCCGGTGGACAGCTTGTTACCAATGGCGGAGAGAAACTTATTGCCTATGGAATATGTTATTCAGAGAATACCAAACCTGCCATTGATGATTTTGTCAGTTATGCTTCCGGGAATAGCAGCTACAGGCTTGAACTGGATGAACTCAGGCCTTTTACAAAATATTATTACCGCTCTTTTGCAAGAAACAGGTTTGCAACAAGATACGGTGAGGTAAAAGAATTTGAAACAACAGGTCCGCCAACAGTAAAGACCGGGGAGCCCGGAAGGATCATGGTTTCTTCGGTGCGTATGAATATTGAAGTAGTGGATGATGGCGGCCATGATGTGACAGATGCAGGTGTATGCTATTCAATGTTAAAAAATCCGGGCATAGACAGTAATGTGTCCGGTTTTGGGAAAGGCAAAGGTGAATTTGAGGGTGTGATAGAGAACCTGGATCCGGGATCAAAATATTATTTCAGGGCATATGCAGTTAACAGTGAGGGTGTTTCATACGGGGATGAGATAATGATATCTGCCAAACTGGGCATACCCGAAGTGGAGACAGCAGGAGTGAAGGATATAGATTACAGCGCGGTTACCGTTACCGGTGATCTGAAAGATGACGGTGGACTGGATGTTATAGAAAGGGGTATAGTATGGGATACCCTCGCAAGACCAACAAAAGAAGATAATTTTGCTATAGTTGAAGGCAGTAACGGTAAATTTGATTACAGGATAGAGGGACTGGAAACAGGCAGGAAATATTATGCCAGGGCCTATGCCAGGAATGAAAAGGGATATGTCTATGCTGATGACATCGGATTTATACCACTTATCAAAACCGATATGGTGGCCGTGGAAAACGGTACTTTTATGATGGGTGATGAGAAAGCAGATGATACAGCTCAGCCTGTTCACGAAGTACAGCTTGATTCATATAATATAGGTAAGTATGAGGTAAGCAACCATGAATTTGCCGCCTTCCTGAACAGCCATGCTGAAGATATTGTATTCGAGGGGGACAGTGATATTGTCGTTTTGGACGGACACCCGGTGTATTTCCTTAAAGTGTATGGTGATGATTATGAAAAGACAGGCTTTGAGGTACATATATATTATGAGAACGGAAGGTTTGATGTGATCGAGGGTGCCGGCTCTTTCCCTGCCATACTTGTTACCTGGGAAGGGGCACGTATGTTTTGTGAATGGGCAGGGGGGAGACTTCCGACCGAGGCTGAATGGGAGTTTGCTGCCCGGGGCGGTCGCAATAGTTCATATACCTATTCAGGGGGTGATGATCTGGATGAACTGGGATGGTATTACCGTAACAGCAGGGGAGCAATGTGCCAACTGATGCCTAAGGGGCGTGGTCTGTACAGGCGTGGCCTGCTTAAGCCCAACAGCCTGGGGATATATGATATGTCAGGTAATGTGAGCGAGTGGTGCAATGATATTTACGATGCTGATTATTATGCTTTGTCACCGGTGGAAAATCCTGTAGGCCCGGCGAAAGGATCATCCAGGGTTATAAGGGGCGGCAGCTGGGCTGACAGTGATGATAACTGTACTGTTTATACAAGAATAAAAAGTTTCGACCTCGGGAGAGGGTATGATAATATCGGTTTCAGGCTGGTAAGACCGGCAGATAAATGAGATAATATCTGCATAAGACTCAGGGCCCTATTCAAGGTCCTTGGCTTCCTGCCATATCTTATCCATCTCCTCCAGGCTTAAGTCATGAAGTGATTTGCCCTGGCGTATGGATTTGTCTTCAAGGTAATTAAACCTGGCAATAAACTTCTTATTGGTCCTTTCAAGAGCAGACTCCGGGTCAACACCGTATAAGCGTGCAGCATTGATCAGCGAGAAGAAAACATCACCGAATTCAGATTCAATTTCTTTCTCTGTACCCTCTTCAATTTCCTTCTTTAATTCCTTAATCTCTTCACTCACCTTATCCCATACCTGTGACCTGTCCTCCCAGTCAAATCCCACGCCTCTTACTTTTTCCTGTACCCTGTTGGCCTTCACAAGGGCCGGCAGTGAGTCGGGTACACCAGACAGCACCGGCTTATACTTATCAGACTCGTTTTGTTTAAGTTTTTCCCAGTTCTCTTCAACCTCTGAGGCGCTGTGTGCCTCAGTATCGCCAAAAACATGGGGGTGTCTGTAAATAAGTTTTTTGTTTATGCCTTCAAGCACATTGCTGATGTCAAACATATCCTTCTCCGAAGCTATGCGTGCATAGAAAACTATGTGGAGCATAAGGTCGCCCAGCTCCCCGCAGATAGCCTTATAATCATTATCGAGTATGGCGTCAGCCAGCTCATATGTCTCCTCAATGGTAAGTTTTCTTAATGTTTCGTTAGTCTGTTTCATATCCCATGGACAGCTTACCCGCAGTTTGTCCATGATATCAAGTAATTCTTTAAAAGCCTTAAGCCTCCTGTCTGCTTCCATAATCTGATAGTCTAAAATAGCATTCCTGGTTTTTTGTTATTTCCTGGTGTGGCAACCCTTATAATATCACCAACCTGTATGCTCAGCAGCTCAGAGGCATCTGTCCCGTTAATACCTATCTCCAGGAGATTAAGTGAATTAAAGACTGCAAGCAACTCCCCGATGGATTCACTGTTATAGGATTGGCTGATATGGTCAATAATATTTGTGTTTGACCGTATAGCAATCCTGAATTTGTTGTTATCAAAAACCCTTGTGAACAGATCTTTTGTAATATTTGAAACGGCATTACCGTAAGTGTCAATATATATGATACTGCCTGAGATAGAATCTTTCTCAATTGTGGCCCTGAACGGTACCATCTCCCTGATTTCTTTCTTCTCTGAGCCCGCGCTGCTTATATCACCGGTGCTGATAATTTTAGCCGCTGCATCAGCAAAAACCTGGGCCTCATCAATAGATTCCCCGTCCTTTTTACTGTCAAGCATTATGATCTTCTCAGGAGCCGAGTTGAGTATCAAATGAAAAATACCGTTATCTGCACCTATAAAATAATGATCCTTGGCTTTAATGATAACATGAGGACTCTTCTCACTGTATTCTGACTGTACCGCTATTATATGAACCGAACCACTGGGATAATGCCCGAAAGTATTCCTGATAACAAAAGCACTTTTTTGTATATTAAAAGGGCTCAGACCGCTGGCGTTATCTATCACGGGAGTACCGGGACACTGGCTTGTAAGCTTACCTTTCAATATACCATGGTAATAATCAAATGATTGCCATTCAGTAGTAAGAGTAATAACAGGCATCCTTTAAAAACTTATGCTGTAGATGATATTCTATTGAAAAAAATAGGTTACTTTGTATGTTTCAAACCTAAGGTTTTTTTTCGAGAATTCACAGGTTTTATTTAAAAAGGGACTAAGGATGTATGGTGGAAAAGATTATTGAACTGGAAGATATTGATTCCAGGATTTTTTTTGGCTCGGATAATATTCTTTTAGATAGCATAAGGAATTACTTCCCCAGACTTAAGATTATAGCAAGGGGTAATACTGTTAAGGCCATAGGTGAGGAGGAAGAGGTTGCAAGGTTTGAAACCAGGCTTAAGGAAATGATTGTGTTCTTCGAGAAACATAATAGCCTGCAGAAAGATGATGCTGATAGAATACTCAATGACCCTGACCTTTTTAAAGCAGCAACCGACGGTGTGCTGGATGAGAACCTTGTTTATAATGTCAGTGGCAGGCCAATCAGGGCCCGCACTGTTAACCAGGCTTATCTTGTTGAGGAATACAGGCTTAATGACCTTTTACTTGCATACGGGCCGGCAGGTACCGGCAAAACATATACGGCTATTGCCCTGGCTGTAAGAGCCCTTAAAAACAAGCAGGTAAAAAAGATTGTGCTTACCAGGCCTGCTGTGGAAGCAGGAGAGAGACTGGGCTTCCTTCCCGGTGATATGAGGGAGAAACTGGACCCTTACCTGCAGCCCCTCTATGATGCCCTTAAGGATATGATACATTTCCGTAAACTCGAAGCGTGGCTGGAGGATGGTACAATACAGATTGCCCCACTGGCTTATATGAGGGGAAGAACACTGGAACATTCGTTTGTTATACTTGATGAAGCACAGAATGCAACAATTAACCAGCTGAAAATGTTCCTTACAAGGATGGGTGTTAACTCCAAGTTTATTATGACCGGAGATATAACACAGATAGACCTGCCTGATAAGAGAAAATCAGGACTCTTCCAGGCAATAAAAATACTGAAGGGGATAGAAGGGATATCAATAATTGAATTTGATGAGAGGGATATTGTCAGGCATAAACTGGTAAAAGATATTGTCCGGGCCTATGATGTGGATGAAAAGAAGGAGCCTGAAAGTGATGAACCAGATAAAGAAGGCTGATAAAAAGCGGATCAGCGGGATGTTAGTATAATTAAAATACATTCTATTATTAATAAATAAAATTACAGAAAAATGGCACAGGCAATTAAGGATACAAATTTTAATTTTCCGGGACAGAAAGATGTGTACCACGGAAAGGTCAGAGAAGTTTATAATATAGACGATGACTATCTTTTGATGATTGTTACCGACCGTATATCGGCTTTTGATGTAGTGCTACCACGGGGCATCCCTTATAAGGGTCAGGTACTGAATCAGATAGCATCAAAATTCCTGGATGCTACCGCTGATATCGTGCCTAACTGGAAGATAGCCGTGCCCGATCCCAATGTAACATTCGGTCATAAATGTGAGCCTTACCCGGTAGAGATGATTGTAAGGGCATACCTGACAGGAAGCTCATGGCGTTCATATAAATCCGGGGCACGAAATATATGTGGAGTGCCGATACCCGGCGGAATGAAGGAGCACCAGGGCTTTGATAAGCCTATTATTACCCCTACAACAAAGGCTCAGCAGGGCGCGCATGATGAGGATATATCAAAAGAGGAGATAATAAGCAGCGGACTGGTGCAGAAAGATGAGTATGAAATGCTTGAAAAATACTCAATGGAACTATTTATCAGGGGCTCTGAGATAGCCGCCAGGCACGGTCTTATACTGGTAGATACAAAGTATGAATTTGGTAAGAAAGACGGCAGCATTTACCTGATTGATGAAATACATACACCTGATTCTTCAAGGTATTTCTATGCTGATGGATACAGGGAAAGGTTTAATAAAGGGCTTCCGCAGAAGCAGCTTTCCAAGGAGTTTGTCAGGGAATGGCTGATGGAGCAGGGATTTCAGGGTCAGCCCGGACAGCAGGTGCCGGAAATGACCGATGAATTTGTCAGGGAAGTTTCTGAAAGGTATATAGAATTATTTGAAAAAATCACCGGTGATAAGTTTGTAAAGGCGGATGTAAGGGATGTGGAAAAAAGGATAGAAAAAAATATTACTGAATTCCTGAATGAAAAGCTTAAATAGCCGGTAATAAACATCTTTCTAATAAAACATCTGGTTAATAAGCGGCCTGGTAAGGAGTTGGCTGGACTTTTTTTCTTGTCCTGTAAAAGGCAATCCTTCAGATCCGGTTCTTGCAGGCTATGACATTTTTTTACATTCCTGTTTTTAAACATATTCCAGAAAATAGTATATTTCGTTGGTATCAATGAAAAAAATCTCCACATTGGAAATTATTTTTCGGGATGAGGATATGAATAACATTTATTAACAGGATACTCACAAAATAAAACTCCAGGAATGAATAAAATTGTTGAGAAAGAACAGCTGAACAACAATGTCGTAAAGCTTGTAATAGATGCCCCACGCATTGCCCATAAGCGGAAAGCAGGACATTTTGTTATTGTAAAAATTGACAAAAAAGGAGAGAGGATTCCTCTTACCATTGCTGATGCGGATACTGAAAAGGGGACTATCACCCTTGTGATACAGAGAGTGGGCGTAACATCACACAAATTAAGCCTTATGAATGAGGGTGACACCCTGACTGACGTGGTGGGCCCGCTTGGACATGCCACCGAAATAGAAAATGTCGGTACTGTTCTCTGTGCAGGCGGTGGCGTTGGCATTGCCCCCCTGTTGCCTATAGCCCGGGCTTTTAAAAAAGCGGGTAACAGGGTTGTAAGTGTGCTTGCCGCCAGGAATAAGGAGCTGCTAATACTTGAAGATGAAATGAAGGAATGCTCTGATCAGCTGGTTATTATGACAGATGACGGATCTTATGGCAGGCAGGGACTGGTAACCCATGGCATAGAGGAAATACTGGAGGCCGAAAAGGTAAACCTGGCAGTAACCATAGGCCCTGCCATAATGATGAAATTTGCTTCCCTTACCACAAGGAAGTACAATGTGCCAACAATAGCCAGCCTGAACACCATCATGGTTGATGGCACAGGTATGTGCGGAGCCTGCAGGGTCAGTGTTGACGGTGAAACAAAATTTGTATGTGTTGACGGTCCTGAATTTGATGCTGATAAGATAGATTTTGATGAGATGATTATGAGACTGGGTGCCTATGAGGACCAGGAGAGGGAAGATTATAAGAAGTTTCTTGAATCAGTGGAAAAATAACCCGGCTTAATTATTATTACCTGAAAATAAACAATACATTATGGAAACTATACAGGAGATATTAAAATCAGAACGTCAGCAGGCCTGGAGGGAAGAACTGAGAAAAAGTAAGAAGGCAAAGGAGCGCACCGCGGTGGAAAGGGTTAAGATGCCCGAGCAGGACCCCCATGTAAGAAATAAGAATCACAAGGAAGTAAATACGGGACTCACAGAGGAGATGGCAATTAAAGAGGCTCAGAGATGCCTTGATTGTGTTGATCCCACATGTATAACAGGATGTCCCGTAAGTATAAACATCCCCAAATTTATCAAAAGGATTGAACAGGGTAATTTTCTTGAGTCTGCAAAAGTACTTAAGGAAACAAATGCATTGCCCGCAGTCTGCGGAAGGGTCTGTCCCCAGGAAGTGCAGTGTGAGGCATCCTGTTTCTATGTACTGAAACTGAAGAAAGATCCGGTGGCAATAGGTCATCTGGAAAGGTTTGCTGCCGATTATGAACGAAACAGCGGAAATATTTCCGTGCCTCATGTGGAGGAGAAAAATGGCATCAAGGTTGCTGTTATCGGATCCGGTCCGGCCGGACTGGCAGTGGCCGGTGATATGATAAAGTGGGGCTATGATGTAACAGTCTTTGAAGCATTGCATGAAATAGGAGGAGTACTTAAATACGGAATACCCGAATTCAGGCTTCCTAATGAAATCGTGGATGTGGAGATAGAAAACCTGAAGCAGATGGGTGTTAAATTTGCAACAAATTTTATTGTTGGCACTACAGCAACAGTGGCTGACCTTAAAGAAGAGGGCTTTGAAGCTTTCTTTGTGGGATCAGGTGCCGGACTGCCTAAATTTATGAATATACCCGGTGAAAATTACAGGAGGATATTTTCATCAAATGAGTACCTTACGCGTGTTAACCTTATGAATGCTGCCAATCCTGATTTTGACACTCCTGTTTTCAGCGGTAAAAAGGTAGCCGTTATAGGAGGAGGGAATACTGCAATGGATTCGGTAAGAACATCAAAGAGGCTGGGAGCGGAAAAATCAATGATCATTTACCGCAGGTCAATAGAGGAAATGCCGGCACGCGTTGAGGAAGTAAAACATGCACAGGAGGAGGATATTGAATTTATGAACCTGAACAATCCCGTTAAGTATTTTGCCGATGAGAAGGGGAATGTCAATAAGATGCTGGTGCAGAAAATGGAGCTGGGTGAGCCCGATGCATCCGGACGAAGAAGACCTGTACCTATGGAAGGCTCAGAATACGAGGTGGAGGTGGATACCGTGGTGGTTGCCATAGGCGTGTCACCCAACCCGCTTATACCTGCCAGTATGCCGGAACTTGATGTTACAGACTGGGGAACAATAAAGGTGGATCAGGAAAGTATGCATTCCTCTGTTGAAGGTATATTCGCAGGTGGTGATATTGTCCGTGGAGGGGCAACTGTGATACTGGCAATGGGTGACGGGCGCAAAGCCGCCTCAGGTATGCATGAGTACCTGCAGGAAAAGGTAAAAAAATAACCGCACCTTTTCAGTACCTTATCATTTATTGTTAAATTGTGTAAAACCATAAAAAATTATAAAAATGGCAGAACTGACTACTAAATATCTTGGATTGTCACTGAGTAATCCTCTTATTATAGGAAGCTCCGGACTGACTGATTCTGTTGATAATATTGCAGAGCTTGAAAAAGCAGGGGCCGGTGCGGTGGTGCTTAAATCGCTGTTCGAAGAGCAGATAATGTTTGAAGTGGATGCCAGCCTGAAAGAAGCATACCGGAGTGATATGATCTATTCCGCTAAGAGCGAGACTCTGGATTATATAGATGTACATATAAGGGAGAGAACAGTATCAGCTTATATAAAACTTATAAAAGATGTAAAAAGCAAGGTAACAATACCCGTTATAGCCAGTATCAATTGTATCTCTGCAAACGAATGGGTGAAATTTGCAAACCAGTTTGAGGAGGCAGGTGCCGATGCCCTGGAACTGAACATAGCCCTGCTGCCCACAGACGAGAATGTGGATGCAGCTGATATAGAAAAGATTTATTTTGATATTATTGCAAAGGTTAAAAGCCATGTGAATATACCTGTTTCAGTTAAAATAACTTCAAGATTCACTAATCCGGCCGCTATGATTAAGAAAATATCTGAGGCGGGGGTTAAGGGAATTGTTATGTTTAACCGTCTCTATACTCCTGATTTTGATATAAATAACTTTGAGGAAAAGACCTCTGATACCTACAGTACACCAAATGAAACAGGTGAGGTGAGAAGATGGATGGGCATAATGTCTCCCAGGGTGAAATGTGACCTGGCAGCATCAACAGGAGTCCATAGCTCTGAGGATCTTATAAAGCAGATACTGGCCGGAGCAACGGCTGTACAGGTGGTATCCGCAATCTATCGCAACGGAAGGGAGCAGATACAGGAAATACTTGGCGGACTGAATGACTGGATGGAGGATAAAGGTTATAATTCCATAGATCAGTTCAGGGGTAAAATGAGCCAGGAAGAAACTTCTGACCCCTCTTCATACGAGCGTATTCAGTTTATGAAATATTTCAGTGAGATTAAATAGTTCAGGTTTGTCCATGCCGGAACAGCCATTAATATAATACCGGTGTCAGTCTTTTCTGCAAAGATACCCTGATACACCTGACTCTGGCAGATGATTTGAAGGATATTTTTTTACCTTTGTTGCGGTTTGTAAAATAATCGATAAATGAATAGAATGCTGTTGAGGCTTTATGTGACTGCACTGATGATTACCGTATTGTCTGCCGGACTCTACTCACAGATCAGTATTGAGAAGTCAAAAGACAAGGTAATTATTGATGGTAAAGCCTATTATATTCATATAGTCGATTCATCCCAGACCCTTTATTCAATAGCAAAAGCATATAATGTTTCAACCGAAATTATCAGCAGGGAGAATCCTTCCGCCATGTATGGATTGCAGGTAGACCAGGCTTTGAAAATTCCTGTTGTTGAACAGGAGGAAGAGCTTAAACAGGAAAAGGACAGGGAAAGGTATAATTATCATGTATTGAAGAAGGGAGAGTCGGTATACTCATTATCACGGAGATATGATGTGCCTGAAGATAAGATAATCGAAGCAAATCCGGGTATCAATATTTATGACATGCCGGTAGGCACCGAGCTGGCAATTCCAAAGAAACAGTTCAGGGAACAGACACAGTACTTTCAGACAGATGAACCGGGTATTATCCTGCACAGGGTGCAGGAAGGGGAAAATTATGCCTCCCTTTCGAGGAAATATAATGTTAGTGTAAGGGATATCAGAAGGGTTAATAAAGGATTATTATTTCCAAAAGAAGGAGAGGTGTTAAGAATACCCGTTGTGGAGGAAGAAGAGGAACCTGAAGTTAGCGGGCTTGATACGACTGCTATTGATGAGAGACTGACCTGGTTATTTGACGGTACAGAGGCTGATTATACAGAGGTTGAAGATCTTAAGGGCAAAATTAATGTAACCATGATGCTGCCGCTTATGCTTGATGAGAACAGTAAGCGGACATATATCGACTCATCTGAGTATGATGATAATGGCAAAAAAATATATAAATTAATAAAAAGACCTGATGAGTGGATATATCCCCGCAGCGAGGTCTTCATTGAGTTCTATGAAGGAGCCCTGCTTGCCGTGCAGGCCCTGATCCGAAAAGGTCTGGATGTGGAACTGCAGGTGTTTGATACTATGCGCGATTCATTAAGGGTGGCCAGGTTTATGGAGACAGGCCGTTTACGTAATACGGACCTGCTTATAGGACCGGTGTACCCGGATAATATGGAACAGGTGGCGCGTTATGCCCGTAAATACAGGATACCGGTGGTCTCACCCCTTGCATCCCAGAATACGGATGTTCTCAGAACAAATCCCTACCTGTTCAAGGTGCAGCCCTCACTCGATGTTATACAGGATGCTATGGCTGAGAGGATAAGTG
The DNA here is from genome assembly GCA_046542595.1 of Bacteroidales bacterium. GTDB lineage: Bacteria > Bacteroidota > Bacteroidia > Bacteroidales > VadinHA17 > UBA9300. Next base: position 16,323 of record JBKHBA010000012.1, read on the forward strand.
ATTTTTATGATCATAACCTTGTATTTGTTCATGCGGATACCGCGTGGAGCGCGGAACTGTCCGGGGAGTTCAAGGATAAAATATACCGCAATTTAAGGTTTAAGATACCATTCAATGATATGAGCTTCAGGGAAGTGTTCTTTACCAGCCGTTCATCATATAGCGATACAATAAATAGTATTGACCATGCAATGAGCTCTGATAAACCTAACCTGGTAATACTGGCCTCAGATAATGAGTCCGTTATGAGTGAAGCTATTGTTAATGTACATGGACTGTTGCGTAAATACGATATCAAGCTGATAGGTTATCCGGGTATAAGGTGGCTGGACAACCTGGATCCTATGTATTTTTATGAGCTGGGAATAATGATATACACCCCTAACTGGGTGGACTATAGTCGGGATGATATAAAAGATTTCCTGGCCAGGTACAGGGAGCATTTTAAGATGGAACCACCCGTACGCAGCTATGCATGGCAAAGTTACGATATGCTATACTATTTTGTAAGCGGACTGGCAATACATGGTTCCGAGTTTATGTACCAACCCTCAATTCACAAACCTGACCTGCTACAGGTGAATTACAGCTTTAACCGTACCGGCCTGATGAACGGTTTCGAAAACACAAGTCTTTATCTTATACGTTATGCTCCTGATATCAGGGTGGAGTTTTTGAATAAAGACTGACAGTAAGGGAATAAAACACTCATAATAATTGTCATATAGTTGTAATGGTGAAGTATGATTATACCCATTCGGATGAGATTGAACTGGTACAGCGCACACTGAATGGTGATAATAATGCATTCAGTGAGATCATCAGGAGGTATGAGACTATGGTAGCCAGAACCGTCAAGAATATGTTGGGCGATACACAGCAGGCTGAAGATGCAGGTCAGGATACCTTTATACGCCTGTATAAAAGTTTAAAGGATTTCAGGGGTGATTCAAAGCTGAGCACTTATATACAGAGAATTGCAATTAACCGGTCACTCAACGAGATCAGGCGCAGGAAAAGGTTGCAATCACTGTTTTACCGCTCTGATGATAAAGATGATATGACTGAGCTGGATCCTGTATCATATAATGATGAGAACAGCAGGGACATAAAAGACAGTGTAAACCTTGCCATCTCAAAGCTTGATCCTGATTTCAGGTCTGTTGTTATTCTGCGGACCATACAGGGATACAGCACTAAAGAGACAGCTGACATACTTGATGTGCCCCTGGGCACTGTGTTGTCGCGGCTATCAAGGGCAAAAGAACAGTTAAAAAAATTATTAAAGGATATATAAATGGATATTATGAAACCCGGTAAACTAAAGGATCTTTTGTTTCGTTCGTTGACCTCCGACCTGGATAATAACGAACGGGAGCTTATTGACAGGGAGCTTATTACTGATCATCGCTTCACTGAAGGCTTTCGTGAAAGGGTCATGAACCGTATTGTCGATGGTAAGATATATATCAATGGCAAGCGGGAAATGCTCAGGTCATTCGATAAGGTTTTTATGAGGGTGGCTATCCCGGGCGCAGCAGCAATACTGATTCTTGCACTTAGCCTTTTACTGAGCCAGGGATCATTATCTTATGATACATTACTTGGTATTGATAACCAGGTGGATGGCGTGTTAATCAGCCTGATGACTGAATAAGTCTTCAAACTGTGGCCTTAACACGAATCCGGCTAAAAGGTAGTATTAACGGACCGGGAAAATTTATAGATATGAAACTTAGAATAACAATATTAATAATACTGACCCTTTTGCTAGGATTTGTTATTGGTATGCTGATCTCCGCCCAGCTGAGGCATAAAAGGATGAGGCCCGTACGTACTTTTGCCTCTGAACAGTATTTCAGGGAGCATTTTTATAAGATAGTGGAGCCTTCAGAGGAGCAGAAGGAGGAACTGGATGGTATAATAGAATCATATGCTGGTGATTTTAAAAAGCTTAGCAAGCAATTCTGGGATGATTTTGAATCCTTGATGGATGAGCAATGGCGGGAGATTAAACCTGTCCTGAATAAGGAGCAGATAGAAAAGCTTGAGGAGTTTGAGCGTAACAGGCGTAAGGCAATGGAGAATTTTGGGGATAAGAGGCGCTACGGCAGCCGTGATCGCTCTGAGCGGAATAAAGGCAGAAGCAAATTCCGGGATTCTGACAGAGAAAGAAAGGACTGGTCAGATGGAGATAACAGAGAGAGAACCTATCACCGCGACTCCTCCGACAGAGAAAGAAAGGACTGGTCAGATGGAGATA